>JAISAN010000247.1 GCA_031266635.1 Treponema sp.
AACACAGTGAAAACTGTTATGAATATGATTATACAGGACTTTACAAAAAGGCTCCGCAAACCCCGGGTATGATTTTGCGAACAAACGAGGCAGGGGTGGCGTGGCGCACCATGAGGAAAAATTTAGGCAATACCGGATATGATGCGGCGGAATCCGGCAAGTTGAGCCTTCCCCCGCAAGTTGACGGCGGAGCGTTCCGTTCTGCCGACGGTACTTATATTTATGTGTTATGGGCAAAAACCACCGTTGATATGGATGAAACAGCATCAGCCCAGTATTCTTTTCCGCCGGAGACGGGCGTTTCCTATATGGCTGTTACCGCTTGGGATGGGACGGAAACTACGATTGACGGCAACACGGTACCACTTACCGGAACGCCGGTGCTGGTTCGTATTAATGTAAGGGCTGCGGATATCATCCACGTGCAATCCATAACTATTGATCCTCCGGCACTGTTGCCCGTATATGAGGGCAGTACCCGGCAGTTTACGGCGTCCATACTGCCCGAAAACGCCAAAATCCAGACGGTAACATGGTCCAGCGACGATCCTTCCATAGCCGCCATTGACAATATCGGAAGATTTACCGCAATAAAAACGGGCACAACTTTTATCAGGGCCATATCCGGCGACGGGAATATCGGAGCGGCGTGTCCGGTGGAGGTTATCAAGGAACCCATCAGATTGTCCTATATCCTGATAGAACCGGGCTGGGTAAGCCTGGAAGTAAGCGAAACACAGCAGATGAATATCACCATAGTACCTGCCGAAACTACCAATAAGCAGATTACATGGTCAAGCGCCAACGAACAGGTAGCAAAAGTAAGCCAGGACGGCCTGGTGAAAGCTATCGGAAAAGGCGAGACACGCATCACCGCCATTCCGTCGGACGACCCCTCAAGGGCAAAGACAGCCACCGTAAGAGTGGAATAGCGTGAAGGCGGCGCCCCTTATGCCTGTCATCCGTTCACGGCAAGCAAGCCACCTTACCCAAGCCACTCGCCGCATACCTTTACCGCTTCCGCCGCGTTTTTGCTCCACCCGTCGGCCCCCACGTACTTGCAGGCCTCCGCGTTTACCGCGTTTCCCCCGATGGTGATCTTGAGGGTATCCCGGTAACCGGCCTGCTTTAAGGCATCCACCGTCTGCTTCATTGAGTCTATTGAAAGGGTCAGCACCCCCGAAAGCCCGACAATGCCGGGCTTGTTTTCCTTCACCGCCGCGACAAAAGCCGCCGGGGACTGATCAATGCCAATGTCGATCACCTTAAATCCCGCGGCCTCCGCCATGCCGCCAAAAATATTTTTTCCAATATCGTGAATGTCTCCCGCCACCGTGCCAAGAAGCAGCACCCCACGGCTGCCGCCGCCCCCCGAACCCCAGGCGGGTTTCAGTTTTTCCATAAGTTCCGTAAGGAGTTCACCGGCAAAAATAAGGTCCCCCACAAAATATTCACCCTTTTCAAAATTGCTCCCCACAATTTCCATACCCTGCTGGCAGGCTTCTATTACCCGCTTTGTTTCTTCGCTTGCCGGGTTCGAGGCGATAAACTGATCCAGCATTTCGTTTACCCGGTCTTCGTCCAGTTCCCCGACCATCTGTTTCAACATGACCGTATCTATCATCATTCTTCCCCCTCTTTTGTCAGTGGGGAACCGAAAATTCCCCGGCGGTAAGCCTGCAAATACCTCCGGCAGTGTTTGTCCCTGCCCAAAAGCGCTTCCGTAGCGTAAAGGGCGGCCTGCATATCCCCGGAGGTGGGATCCAATATAACGCTGTCCATCCCGGCGCTCATGGCCAGGGCCAAAAACTGCCGGTTTACCGCCCCGCGGCAGGGCATACCAAAAGAAATATTACTCAGGCCCGAAATAATGTGAACCCCCGGATAATTGTTTTTTATTTTTACCAGGGTTTCGGTAAAGTTCAAGAGGGCGCGGCCCGCGGTACTGACGGCGCTAACCAGGGGGTCTATAAACAGCCGGTCCGCCGAAATATTGCAGGCCCCGGCTTTTTGTATAATGGAAACCGCAATATTATATTTAAGCTCCGGGTCCGGGGAAATCCCCCGCTCATCACAGGTCAGGGCGATAATTTTCCATTCCGAATCCGCGGTCCGGGAAAAAAGCGCTTCACATTTTCCATGTTCCCCCGACACGGAATTCAATATGCCCGGTTTTTTAACCAGGGGAATCATATCCAGGAGTACCTGGCAGTCGGCGCTGTCAATACAGAGGGGGGTATCCACCGCGTCCTGCGCCACACCGATAAGCCAGGCCAGGGTTTCCCGCTCAAGCCGGGGACTGGTTCCCGCGGCAATGTCAAGATAATCCGCCCCCATTTCGGTCTGACGGATCGCCAAATCCCGGATATACGCCTCATCGCGCGTTGTGATAGCCTGGGCGGCAGAAGGGATGAAACCGTTGATTTTTTCGCCTATTATTATCACCCTTTCTCCTTAGTACGGGCCGGGAAATTATTCCTGAACCCGGTGAGCCGCTCAATAACCACTTCCCCGACGGCGGCAATATCTTCGGCGCTAAAGGCAAACACAAAATTATCGTCAAACAATATCTGGGCGCCGGGAGGAAATTCATCGTCCCCGGCCCAGAGCAGCAGGCTCATAAAAAGCCCGTTGATAAATTCAAAGCGGTATCCCGCGTCCCCCTGGGGCAGGGCCCGGGCCCGCAGACTCTCCGTTCCTTCCATTATCTGCCTGAACAGGGCGATGTCGTTTCCGAAGCTGCGGGCAAAGCGTCTGATACACCGCCCCTCAAAATTCGGGTAATATACAGCGCCCCAGGGAATCTGGTTATAGGCCAGGGACTTTCCGGTGGAATCAAAATATTTTCCTTCGCAGAGGTAACGCAGCAAGAGGATTTTTTCATAGGGGCTTTTTACCCCGGCGCCGGTGCGGTCCCGTAACTCAAAACCGGGAAAAGCCGCCCGGTAGTCCTTCCCCACCAGGCGCAGGGAAAAGGCGGAAATCTTTTCATCAAAGGGAAGGGCGCAGCGCCGGGCAATCTCATGGGGGTCAAGGGTTTTATAAATCCCCTGGTAATGGGCAAGGGGGGCCTGGGTTTTCTGATCTTTTTCGCGGGGGGGCGTCTTATTCATGTTCTTTGAAGAGCGCGCCGTCGGTATGGGGCAAAAAACAGGCGGCCACAAATTCGTCCATATAACCGGGATGGGAGGAAAGCTCCAAATAGGTCATTCCCCGGCTTATATCCCCCACCATAGCGCAGGCCCGGCGGGAACTCAGCATGGCGTAGGCCCCCAGCATGGAACTGTTGCCGATATAATGGTATTTTTTTACCCCCAAATTGGGAAACATGCCGATCCTGATGGCGTTCTTCATGTTGATGCCCCCCCCGATACCGCCGGCCACATACACGTTGTCTATAGCTTCCACCGGCAGGTCCAATACGGCCAGCATGGTCCGGATGGCGGAGAAAATTGCCCCCTTGGCGCGGATAAAATTATCAATATCCGCTTCGGAAAGGCTGATGGCCCGGCCGTTTTCCGAGTCTTCGGCAAAAACCACCACATAACTCGGTATCCCCCACTCGTCCCGGTAAATCCGCTTTCCCTCCCGGATAATTTTTCCCCTGGCATTGATAATGCCGCAGCGGAACAGCTCCCCGATAAGATCAATAAGCCCGGAACCGCAGAGCCCCACGGGTTTTTGCCCGATTTCGCCGATAACGATGATCGCCGGTTCCATGCTGTCCGTATTGACATGGCAGGCTTCAATAGCGCCGTCGGTGGCCCGCATGCCGCAGCTAATGTCCCCCCCTTCAAAAGCGGGTCCCGCGGAACAGGCGCAGGCCATAAGGAACTGGGAATTTCCCAGCGCCAATTCTCCGTTGGTTCCCAGATCGATAAACAGGGAAAGGGACTCTTTTTTAAAAATCATGGATGAAAAAATCCCGGCGCTAATATCCCCCCCCACATAACTTCCGATACCGGGAGCTATCACCACCTCCGCGGCGGGATGTACGGACAAGCCCAGATCAACAGCCCGGAAGGGACCGGTTTCAAAGAACGCGGGGACATAGGGTTCCAGCCGCAGATGTTCCGCGGGAACGCCCATAAAAAAATGGGTCATGGTGGTATTGGCAGCCACCGCGACCCGGTAGATATTGTCCGGGCTTATTCCCGTTAAGCCGCACATCCGCTGAACCAGCGGCTCAATACATTCCGCCAAAATCCCTGTCCGCATCCGTTCCAGCCCTCCGGGACGGGCGCTTTCAATAATGCGGCTGATCACATCCGCCCCGTAACGGATCTGCCCGTTACCCGCGGAACCGGAGGTCAGCAGTTCGCCGGTCTGCAGGTCTACCATCAATATGGACACCGTGGTTGTTCCGATATCTATGGCAAAACCCGCCGTTACCGGTTCTGCCCCCGCCCCGGAAACTGGGGCGCCGGGAACCGGAGCGGGAAATATATTTAATACGGTGTCCCGCTTGTCCGCTTCCCGCCGGATAACGCAGGTACAGGAAAAATCCGCTTCCCGCAAAACGCCGGGCAGTTTACTCAGGGCATAGAGGCTGAGGCCGGGGGAAGAACCGCCCCGCTGTTCCGCCAGGGCCCGCAGAAGCCGCTCCCGGTCCGCCATAGGGTCATCCAGATCCGGCTTTTTCAGGTGAACCTTCACCAGTTCCAGCCCGCTGTCTTTCCAAAAACCCATAGCCTGCAGTTCATCCTGCAGCATTTTGAAGATCCGGCGCTCCCGGATGGCCCCCTTGCCGGATACCTTAATCCGATCCTGGTAGGTCCGGGCCGCCTGGGGAATAAGCACATGCAACTCGGAGATTACCCTGCTGGCACAGGCCAGACGGTAACCCTCCGCGTATTCCCCCCAGCTTATATGCCGGTTTCCCTCCGCTTCGACCTCGCCTGAAAGCAGTTTAACCCGGCATTTTCCGCAGGTTCCCATCCCCGAACAGGGCGCGTCAATGGCGACATTCGCCTTTTTCGCCGCCTCCAGCAGGGATTCGCCAAAGGCGGCGAAGATCACCGTTTCTTCGCCGCCCTCAACTCTGAATACCACCTGATATTGCTTATACTCCATACCAATAAAAACGCCTACATGATGGCCTCCATCGCAAAGGCCGGATGCCCCTTTCCCGTCAGAAAGGATACCACCGCGTCCGCTTCGGTGGCTATGGTTTCATCGCAGATCATATCCGCGAAATTATCAATACCATAAAGCTCTTTGGCGGTTTTGTTCAACCGGGACGCCACATCGCTTTTCAACTCCTTGGGCATCCAGACGATTCTGGACAGGCCCCCTTCGGCGCTGATGAATTTTTTGGAGGCGATAAAATGCCGCCCGTGGCCCATAAAACCCGGAGTCTGAACCCCGCCCCCGGTCATGGAGGCCAGCTCGCCAAAGGTCATCCCCGTGGGGGTGATGCCCTTGTATTCCCGGTTGACGATCACCACGCCGTTGGCCTCCGGCAGGATGCCGCAGATACACTCAAAACAGCCGCAGCTGGTCATGGGGTCTTCAATCAACGAATAAAGGGTTACCTGGTTTACCGCCCCCCTGGTTGCGGTTTCTACCGCCTTGTTCACCGAACCGTAAGCGCCCTTCTTTTCGTCCAGTACATTCTCCTTGACTATGGGCTGGCAGGGCCCGGCGGCGGTCAGTTCCTTGGTGGCGCTGGCGTCCAGCCAGGAAACCGCCCCGCAGAGCCCCAGCCGTTCCGGGGTAATAACGCAGCAATGAGCCGGGGCAAAAGACTGGCAAAGGGTACAACTGTAAAAACAATCCACGTTTTCATCGGTCATGGAAGCAAGCCGGGAGTCCCGGGCCTCGTAGCGGGGCATGGCTTCGTTTTCCAGAATCTCCTTCGCCCGCTTTTCATCCGTCACAAGACTTATCTGGCATTTATCCACCACCGCCGCGAACTCGTCCATAATCATGGCATAGATAACTTCCCCCAGGTCTTTCAGGCGCAGTCCCTTTTCATAGGCGTCTTTGCCGATCCTGACCCGGAACAGGTTCCGCTGCCCGGTATGCATCACCCCTTCGATATAGTTAAACCAGTGGTGTATCTTCCGTTCCAGGACAGGTTCAAAATCCGTCCGCATCCTGGGGCCCGCCACTTCCACATACACCGCCAGGGGCATATTCAGGGGCGGATTGGCGCCGCCAATGTCAGGCCCGATCAGGGTGATGGCATGATCCTCAATGGAAGCGGGCTCTTTCATAATGACCAGCTCGCAGGTGGTATTTTTATCGGAACTAAATTCGGCGTACATATCGTTCCGGCGGATAATTTCCCCCTCAAAGGCCGACGCGAAGGCCGCGGGAATGGATATTTCCTTTACCTTGATTTTGATATTCCGCAGTTCCAGGGAACGTTTTACGGTTTTTTCATAATCCGTCACGGCTTCCAGGGCGCCGGGGACCTGCAAAGCGCCGATATCCTGATCAACGACCACGGGGAATCCCAGGGCTATGGCCCCCGCTCCCGCGGCAACCACCACTTCGTTCAGGGGCCCGAAGGTATTCACAAAGGCGGGAACCCGTTCCTTGGTATAGGCCAGAAGCCCCGGTAAATCCCCCTCTTTGGCGTTTCCAAATATCAGGGCCGCGCGGATGGCGACCGTAACCACATGGATGACCGAAGTTACGTCATACCCCAGGGGAACCACCCGGAATTCCAGGCCCATTTTAACTCCCGCGGCCTGGGCCTGATCGATAATCTTCCCCACCAGGAAACTGAGGATCCCCTTGCTCTGGTAATCTTTGATAATCTTCACCGCCGGTCCGGGGTCCGCCGCCTCTCCCAGAATTACCGCCACGCCGGGAATATCCCCGGTAACCAGCGGAACCCCCAGGGAACGGATCACCGGATCGGGAACAAACCCAATGCCCGGCCCTTTTTCATAGGGGGCCTTTTCCAGATATTTCAGCCCCTCCAGAATCTCCGCCCCCACGGCGGTGGCAAGCCCGGCGTTTAAAGCTTCCCCCAGGTCTTCTTTCCCGGTAATCAGGCTCTTCATAACCCCCACACACGCGCCAAGCGTTTCCAGCTTTTCTACTTTTACTCCGGTGGCCGCAAAGATGGCGGGGAAAAAGTAGGCCGTATCGGGAAACGCTATCGCCGTGTCCGGTCCGTATTTTTCAATCGCTTTTTTGACAGCTTCGTCCGTCAACCCCGCCACAGCATTGGCGCCCTGGTAAATCAGATCCGTTAAAGCACCCATACTTTCCCTCCATTCTTGGAAAAAAATTAACCTTTTTCATAAAGGTTATAATTCAAGCTTTCTAATAATCTCTCCCAGGGCCTGTTTGACCGGCGCGTCTTCCGGCAGTTTGATCAGGGGTTTCCCGTCCGCGTCATATTGATAAACCAGTTCATCCTGGGGCAATACGCCGGCAAGGGTCAGATTTTGCGACCGTATTTCCTCTTGTATCCCCTCATCAAGTTTCCCGCCGGGGGCGCGGTTTACAATCAGACATACCTTCTTTACCTTCAAGTCCAGTTCGTCTATCATCCCCGCAATCCGGCCCGCGGCCTGAATACCCCGCCGGGAACAATCGCTGACCAGGAGGATCAAATCGACCGGCGGGAGTACCCCCCGGCTGATATGCTCCAGCCCGGCCTCGTTGTCCACCACCAGGTAATTGTAGTTTTGATAATATTTTCGCAGTTGTTCCCGGAGTACGTCGTTAACATAACAGTAACAACCCTTTCCCTGGCTTCTGCCCATCACCAGCATATCGTAGCTGTCTTCTTCCACCAGGGCGGAACCGAATCTAAAATCGGCGTATTCCTGTTTTGACATGCCCGGAGGAATGGGGCTGTTTTCGTCCAGTTCCGCCCTGGCAATCTCTTCCCGAATATCCCCCAGGGAAACCTGTTTTTCCACCCCCAATATTTCGTTCAGGTTGGAATTGGCGTCGGCGTCTACCGCCAGAATCGGCCCCTTTCCGGCCCTGATCAGATAATCCAGAAACAAACCGCAAACCGTGGTTTTTCCCGTACCCCCCTTGCCCGCCATAGCGATACTGTAGGTCGCCCCTTTTCCGCCGGTCCCGCTGTTATTGTACACTTTTAACCCCCGATACGGTTACAATTTCCGAAACATCTTCACATCTATTCAGCGTATAAATATGAAGCCCGTCGATACCCGCCGCCAAATACCGGTGAATCTGTCTGACCGAATATTCCTTGCCGGCCTTCTTGAAACCTTCGGGGTCTTTTTCATACCGGCCGATAAGGGCCGCCAATTCCCCCGGTATGGAACAGCCATTGGAAAGGGCCATCCGAATGGTCAAATCCTTATACAGCACCGGCATAAACCCCACGATCACCGGCAGCTTTATACCCGCCCGGCGGACCCGTTCCCTGTACCGCTCATAGGCGCTTACATCATGGCAGAGCTGGGTCATAATAAGCTGGGCGCCCTTATCCTGTTTGGAACGCAGATGGGCAATGTCCTCGTCAAAAGACCCGGCCATAAGGTGTTTTTCGGGATACCCCGCGGCGGCCATACAGAGGCCGGGGAATTCCCGGCTTAAAAAAGCCAGGAGGTCATTGGCGTGGGCAAAGTCCCCCTGGGTATTTTTCCAGCCCTCCGGCAGATCGCCCCGCACAACCAGTATATTTTCAACCCCCAGGGCGGTATATTCGCGGATGTAATTTTTAATATCCTCCCGGGTATTTCCGATGCAGGTAAAATGGGTCATAATTTCATGGCCGCTTTCCTTGACGGCCCGGCAAATTTCAATGCTCCGGCCCTTGTTGGAACCTCCCGCGCCGTAGGTGCAGCTGATAAAATCGGGCGCAAAACGGTACAACATGGACATAACTTCCAGCAGGGGTTCCAGGGGCGTCTCTTCTTTTGGGGGATATACTTCAAAGGAGAAGGTACTCCGTTTTTTAAGAATATCGCTTATTTTCACTGATTGTACCTTCCCCTTACTGTACCCTCCCCTCCCCCGTCCGTCAATAGCCATCCCGGAGTTGTATAATCTCTTTTTTCTTTCTATAAAAGAGAAGGAACCACTGAAAACCCGGCCGGGGTTCCGGGGTTTCCGCAAAAAATTCCAGGGAGTAGTCCATGAAAGATTCCTTTGTGTCCTCCGCCGCTGTGTTTACCTGGCTTTCCCGGTTTATCAACCTGGAACGGGGGCAGACCCCCAAAAGTTTCAAAACGGAACGGATGGAAATTCTGGCGGCCCTGGCCGGGCATCCGGAAACCTGCGCCCCCGCCATCCACATTGCCGGTTCCAAGGGGAAAGGTTCGGTTACCGGGATGATCTCCGCCATTCTCGAAGCCGGGGGAATAAAAACCGCCCGGTATATGTCCCCCCATGTACGTGAATACCGGGAACGGATCACCGCGGGGGATGAGTTCTTTGATGAGTCCGTTTATATTGAGGCGGGACATGAACTGCGGGACATAAGCGAAGCCCTGATGGCCGGGGCGGCGGATAAATTCCCCCTCTTTTCCGGCCCGGAAGGCGAAGGCCCCACTTTTTTTGAACTTTTGACCCTTTATTTTTTTCTCTGCGCCCGGAGGGCGGGATGCGATTTTATGGTCATTGAAACCGGCATGGGGGGACGGCTGGACCCTACCAATATCGTAAGCCCCCTGGTCTCGGTGATCACCCCCATTGAGCTGGAACATACCGAATACCTGGGAAACACGCTCGCCGCCATCGCGGGGGAAAAGGCAGGGATCATAAAACCCGGAAAACCCCTGGTCCTGGCAAAACAGGCGGACGAAGCTCTCAGGGTCTTCCGGGAAAACGCCGCCGCCAAAAACGCGCCCCTCTTATTTTTTCCCGAAGCGGCGGATATTCAGGGCCTTTCAATCCACCGGGAAGGAACGGACTTTACCCTGGGCTTCAAAAACCCGGCCCTGTTCCCCGCCCCCCTGGAATTGTCCCTTCCCATACCGGGGGCGGTGCAGGCGCAAAACGCGGGCCTGGCCGCCCTGGCGGTAAAAACCGCCTTCCCCGCCATCGGCGAAGATACCCTCAGGGCGGGGCTGCATACCTTCAAACTCCCCGCCCGGTTCGAGCGGGTGTGTGATGATCCCCCGCTGATCATTGACGGGGCCCACACGCCGAAAAGCGCGGAACTTACCGTACAGACCTTTATATCCCTTTACGGCGAAGGAGGCGTTCTTCTTTTCGGCTGCGTGGCCGGAAAAAACGCCGAAAGCATGGCCCGCCTCCTGCTCCCCCATTTCTCCCGGATCATCATCACCACCCCCGGCTCCTTTAAGGCCAGCGATCCCGAAAATGTGTACGCCCTGTTTATCCGTGAAGCCCTGAACCAAAAGGCCGGGGACGCAGCCGCGCCGGCCTGCATCAAAAACACCGG
>JAISAN010000261.1 GCA_031266635.1 Treponema sp.
CAGGGGCGATCCCCGAAGCGGAATACGGAGATTTTCAGCATTTCAGGCAGGGTAGGCCATTGGCCGGTAAAAAATTTCCCCCGGTATTCCTCCAGAAAAGCCCATGCGTTCCGGTATGCTATGCCCATTGATTCACCCCTCAAAAAAAATTTTCCCGGTTTCCCGGCCTTATGATTTGCGACACCAAATGCGCAAAAAGGTTGCAAGCCGCCGCCGTTTACCACAGCGTGTTTTTTTTGTTATTATAATACTATGGATTTTCAAAAAACGGGAATATTTTTTTGTCTAACGGCCCTGTTTTTTTCCGCCTGTACGGCCCGGATCACAGGAGACCTTGAAGCCGGGGGTTCCGGGGAATTTGAGGTTTCCGCGTCCCTGATGCCCCGGATATCCCTGCTCATCCGTTCCCTTTCCGCCGCCCTGGGGGATGGAACGGCCCCTGAGCATATCATTGACGGTGAAGCCATCGCCCGGTCCATGTCCGCCGCTCCGGGAATCGCTTCCGTGTCTTTCCGTAACACCGGCCCCGCGGCTATTGAGGGTCCGGTCAAAATCTCCCGGCTGGAGGATTTTCTTTCCGCCGCTTCCGGTTCCGGGGGCGCGAGAAAGGGCTTTATCACCCTTGAGCAGGCTTCGCCGGGGGGCCACTGTACCATTACCATTGACCGGGAATCGGGGCCGGAAATCCTCTCTCTTATCTCCGCAGATGTCTCCGACTATCTTTCCGCCCTCATGGCCCCCATCGCCACCGGGGAGCGGCTTTCCAAAGAAGAATATTTTGAGCTGGTCGCTTCAATTTACGGCCGGCCCCTTGCGGATGAAATATCCCGTGGTTCTATCCGGGCGTTTATAAATTTCCCCGGTCCTGTCAGCGCGGTTCAGGGAGGAACCTGGACAGGCAGGCGGGCGGAATTTACCGTTCCCCTGGCGGATCTGCTGGTTCTTGAAACGCCGCTGGTATATGAGGTATGGTGGAAATAGGCCGCTTTTGAAACCGGCTTAATCCTCTGTAATAATAGAGTTGTTCAGAAACTTCAGTTTCTGAACAACAACCACTAAAAACAGCAAAATGCGGAGCATTTTGCATAGACTTGTTCGATAACCAACCGGGTTATTGAACAAGTCCAATGGCGGATTTTACCGGGAACTGTGCGGGTTTTTGGGGATTTGTTTTTTTTTCAGTTATCTATCATAATTAAAGTACATGACAAAATGAGAACAACACATCGCGCTCTTCAGGGCGATTTGTTGATATAAGTATGGGGGTATCCATGACAGGCGTATCACATGACAAAATCAGTAGGGAAACGGTTGATTTTCCCCAGGAACTGACGGCGTTTATCAACGAATGGAAGGAGAAACCGGGGAGTCTTATCATGATCCTGCATAAGACCCAGGAAACCTTCGGGTATATTTCCCGTCCCGCGGCGGAAAAAATTGCCCTGATCACCGGAATCCGGCTGGCCCGGATCTACGGGGTGATCACTTTTTACCATTTTTTCAAGACCACCATGCCGGGAAAACACAGAGTTTCCGTGTGCCTGGGAACCGCCTGTTACCTTAAGGGCGGATCGGATCTTATCGACGAGGCCCGCAAGATCCTCAAAATCGGGGAAGGCGAGGTAACCGAAGACGGGCTTTTTTCCATTGATCCGGTCCGCTGTGTCGGCTGCTGCGGCCTTGCCCCGGTGATGGTTGTGGGAAACGATACCTACGGTAAGTTGACCAAGGATATGATCCCCGGGATAATCGCGAAATACCGGAGCTAATGTGAAACGGGAGGTTCCTTGCACTTTACCCTGAGCGATTTGGTAACCGATATTACCCAGAATGCGGCCGAGTCAGGGGCAAGTCTTGTAGAACTTGAAATCCGGGAGACTTACGGCCCCGAAACTCCGGTGGTCTCACGGGCCGGGGAATTTCGTTTTATCGTCCGGGATAACGGAAAGGGGATGAGCCGGCAGGAACAGGGCAGGGTAGTGGACCCTTTTGTGACCGACGGAAAAAAACATCCCCACCGGAAGGTTGGCCTGGGGATTCCTTTCCTGATCCAAACCGCGGAACAGAGCGGCGGCGGTTGGGAGCTGCGGTCCGAAAAGGGGCAGGGTACTACCATCAGCGCCTGGTTTGACATGGCCAATGTGGATACTCCCCCCCAGGGAGATTTGCCGGGAATGTTTCGGACCATCCTTCTTTTTGAGGGGCCCGGGGAAGTGTATATCCGCCGGTTTCGGAACGGCGGGGGCGCATGGGATTTGAAATACGAAATTCGCAAGACGGAACTTGCGGAAGCCCTGGGGGGCCTTGAAGATACCAGTTCCCTGGTGCTGCTTGACCAGTATTTGCGTTCCCTGGAAGAGGACAAGGACGAAGATATAGACAATGAGACGGCAGGAGAGGCCTGACATTTTTTACAGAGAGGAGAGGAAAAATGGCAAAAATGACGCTGGAGGACTTGAGAAAACTCAGGGATTCCAAAAAAAACGATCTGCGGAAACGGGACGCCGAGGGCAAAGAGATTCAGGTTGTCGTCGGCATGGGAACCTGCGGTATCGCCGCGGGGGCAAAAGTAACCCTGGACGCCTTTATCAAATCCCTGGATGAAAACAAACTGGTAGACAGCGTGCTGGTCCGCCAGACCGGCTGCATGGGGCTGTGCCATTCGGAACCCACCGTAGAGGTGATTGTTCCCGGTATGCCGGCGGTGATCTACGGCAGGGTTGACGCGGCCACCGCGGAAGCAATCGTCAAAAAGCATCTTATCGGCAGGGAACTGCTGGATAACCACATTCTGGATCGCCCCGCCGCGGATATTATGGGCGCGCGGTAGGGAGCGGAACATGGCATATAACCACTATATTCTTACCTGCGGCGGGACCGGCTGCGAATCCAACAAGGGCGTTGAAATTTACGAAAATCTGATCGCCGAGGCGGAACGGCAGGGGCTCAAGGGCGAAGTACAGATCGTCAAGACCGGCTGTTTCGGGTTCTGTGAACAGGGGCCCATCGTCAAGGTGCTTCCCGAAGATTCATTCTATGTGAACGTGAAGCCCCAGGACGCGGCGGAGATCATCGCCGAGCATATCCTCAAAGGCCGGGAAGTAAAGCGGCTCCTCTACAAGGGCGAGGGTGAAAAAAAATCCGCCACTTCGGTGGAGGACATCGAGTTTTACCAGAAGCAGTTCCGGGTGGTGCTGCGGAACTGCGGGGTTATCAACCCGGAAAGCATCGACGAGTACATCGCCCGGGAGGGGTACTCGGGGCTGGAAAAGGCCCTCTTTGAATGGACCCCCGAGGAACTGGTCAACGAAATCAAAATCTCCGGGCTCCGGGGCCGGGGCGGCGCGGGTTTTCCCACCTGGCTGAAATGGGACCTGACCCGGAAAGCCCAGGGGGATGAAAAATACGTTATCTGTAACGCCGACGAAGGGGACCCGGGGGCCTATATGGACCGGTCTACCATCGAGGGGGACCCCCATTCGGTGATCGAGGGGATGATCACCGCCGGGAAAGCCATCGGTTCCCACCAGGGCTTCGTGTATATCCGGGCGGAATACCCCCTGGCCATTGAGCGGCTGCGGATCGCCCTGGATCAGGCCCGGGATTACGGCCTTTTGGGAAAAAACATCCTGAATTCGGGGTTTGACTTTGATATTGAGATCCGCCTGGGCGCGGGGGCCTTTGTCTGCGGCGAGGAAACGGCGCTGATAAAATCGGTGGAAGGGAACCGGGGTATGCCCGTGCCCAAACCGCCTTTCCCGGCGAACAAGGGACTGTGGCAGCGGCCTACGGTGATCAACAACGTGGAGACCCTGGCCAATATCCCGGTGATTACCGCCAAAGGCGGCGCCTGGCTCGCCAAAATCGGTACCGAAAAATCCAAGGGCACCAAGGTGTTCGCCCTGACCGGGAAAATCAAGAATTCCGGCCTGGTGGAAGTGCCTATGGGAACCACCCTGCGGGAGATTATTTTCGACATCGGCGGCGGCATCAAGGACAAAAAGAAATTCAAGGGCGTCCAGACCGGCGGCCCTTCGGGTGGCATCCTCACCGAAGCGGTGCTGGACACTCCCATTGATTACGAAAGCCTTACCGCCATGGGCTCCATGATGGGATCCGGCGGGATGATCGTCATGGACGAGGACGACTGCGTGGTGGACGTGGCCCGGTTCTACATGGATTTCTGCGTGGACGAATCCTGCGGCAAATGTTCCCCCTGCCGGATAGGCACCACCCAGATTCTCAACATCCTGGAAAAAATTGCCAACGGCAACGGCGATGAAGGGGACCTGGTCAAGCTGGATGCCATCGGCAAGGCCATGTCCAAGGCCAGCCTCTGCGCCCTGGGCCAGACGGCCCCCAACCCGACGCTGTCTACCCTGAAGAACTTCCGGGAAGAGTACCTGGAACATATCCGGGACAAAAAATGCAAGGCCGGCAAATGCAAACACCTGCTGCGCTTTATGATCGATTTGGACAAGTGTACCGGCTGCGG
>JAISAN010000033.1 GCA_031266635.1 Treponema sp.
CGGCTCCTTTCCCCGCCCGGATGGCGAGGAATAAAAAAAAGGGGGCCCCGAAAAAGGCGGTAATAACCCCGATGGGAATTTCCACCGGGGCCAGCAGGGTCCGGGCCAGGGTATCGGCGAAAAGCAGAAACACGCCCCCGGTATAGGCCGCCAGGGGGATCAGCCGGCCGTGGTTGTTGCCGATGCAGAGCCGTACCCCGTGGGGGACGATGAGGCCCACAAAACCGATCATCCCCGTGAAGGCCACCGAAAAGGCGGCGATCAGGCTCACCGCCAAAAGGAGCCGCCGCTTGAGGGCCCCCACGGGGATCCCCAGGGAGTGGGCTTCCTCATCACCCAGCAGCAGGGCGTCTACCTCATGACGGTGGTAAAAAAAGTAGAGGAGCCCCGCAACCAGGGGGATGCCAAGCAGCCCCGTCCGGGACCAGGAAGCGGCGCCCAGATAGCCCATGGTCCAGACCATGACCCGGTAGGCGTCCTGGCCCGCCATATACATCAAAAACGAGGTGAAGGCCCCCAAAAAGGCGGATATGGCCACCCCCATGATCAAAAGGGCCGCCGTATCGGCCTTGCCCCCCTTGCCGGAAAGCCGGAACACCAGCAGTGCGGTTCCCAGGGCGCTGATAAAGGCAAAAAAACCGTACCAAAGATCCGGCAGTTTGAGGATAAAGGCCAGGGCCGCCCCGGCCACCGCCCCGGAACTGATGCCGATGATGTAGGGGTCCGCCAGGGGGTTCCTGAAAACCGCCTGGGAAATGGTTCCCGCAGTGGAAAGCATCATCCCCACCAGCAGGGCCATCACCAGCCGGGGCAGCCTGATCCCGGTGATGATTTTCGCCGCGGCGCTTTCCCGGTCCTTCCCCGCCAGTATGGCGAAAATATCCCCCAGGGGAATTTTGACGGAACCGAAAAAGAGGCCGAAAAAAAACAGCAGGACCAGTACCGCGGAGACGCTTATGACAACCACGGTTATTCGGGAATTTTTCAAGCTTCCGTCTCCGGCACGGCTTGAATCATGGCAAGGCAGGCGGCGGTTCCGTTCTGTATATCTTTTTCATCCGGATGTTTGGCCGCCTCCAGGTGGCGCTTCATCCGTTCTTCGGTCATGGCATGGGGATTATCCGCCGGAAGGTTCCTGAACCGTTCGGTCAGGGCCGGATCGATTTTGCCCTGGCACAGAAAACATCCCAAAACGGTGTTTTTTTCCGCCGCCACATTCCGCACCCGTTCACCTATATCCCTGGCATGATCCGAGTCGGGATAGGCCCCCAGGGTTCCGAAAAGACCGATCCGGCGGCCCTCCAGGGATTTCAGGAACTGTAGAGTCTTTTGATCCGCGTTTCCCCGGTCCGCCCAGAACCCGGCAAGAATCCAGTCCGCCCCCGCGGGATCGGGCGCTTCTTCCACCGCCGCCAAAGCCGGGCTGCCTCCCTGTCCCAGAGCCTCCGTAAGGCCCCGGTGGATGCCTTCGGCAAGCTTCCGGGTATTCCCGGTTTTGCTGGAATACACAATAAGTCCCTTCGGGCCCGCACCGCCGCCCGCTTGATCCGCTGAAGTACGCATATACACCGCCTCGTGTTATTATTTACTTACTTTATTAATTCTTTCTAACATAGCAGAGGAAAAAAATGCCGTCAATAGGCCCTTGTTCCCCGCTCAAATTGGGGGTATAATTAGGTACAAAGAGACCGGTTCTTGTGATTTTTCAGGCAAAACCGCAAAAGCCAATTTTATCGAACCAAAGGTTCGCATAACCGGTCTTGAAATTGGCTAAATTTTCTAATTTTAATTTTTAAGGAGAATAAAGACATGAAAAGAAACCTTGCTTTCCTGGTACTGTTAAGTACAGCCCTCGTGTTGGCAGGCTGTCCCTCAGCTCCGCCGCCGGCCCCGCCGGTGGAAGAACCGCTGCCGCCTCCTCCGCCGCCGCCTCCACCCCCGCCGCCGGTAGAAGAGCCGCCACCGCCGCCTGAAGATACCGAAGGGCCGGTTTTAAGTTTCGAAACACCGATCAAATATTTCAGCCCCGATGGGGATGGGGAAAATGATATATTTATCGCCACCCTTGGTTGTCAGGATGAATCCGACATTCAGGGATGGAGCATAGATATCCGGGAGCCGGTGCCTCCATACGTGCTTTTCGGCCGTTTTGAAGGCGAGGGCGATCCTCCGGCCCAGATTGAATGGGATGGAAAAAATGAAAACGGCGAGCTGGTTCAATCCGCTTCCGATTATCTCTTTGCCTTTACCGTAACCGATGTCAAGGGAAACAGTTCTACCCTGGAAGGTAAAATTGAAACGGATATTCTGGTTATCCGGGACGGGGACCGGCTGAAAGTACAGGTTCCTTCCATTGTATTCGCGGCGGAACAGGGGGACTTTAAGGGGCTCGACGAAGAGTCGGTTGCCAATAATGAACGGATACTGAGCCGTATTGCCGAGGTCCTCAATAAATTCGATACCTACAAGGTAACCGTCGAAGGGCACGCCAACGCGGTGCTCAGAACCACCAGAGAAGAAGAGCGGGAACTGAAACCCCTAAGCGAACTCCGGGCCAAAGCGGTGGTAGAAGAACTGATCCGCTATGGGGTAGATCCGGAACGACTCAGCTCCGTCGGTATGGGCGGTACCCAGCGGATAGTGCCGTTTGAGGACCGGGACGGCTGGTGGAAAAACCGCCGGGTTGAATTTATTTTGATCAAATAGCGGGATAAGCAAATGAAGAATTTACCGCAAAGATCGCCAAGATTACGCAAAGGACACAAAGAATATG
>JAISAN010000067.1 GCA_031266635.1 Treponema sp.
GGAAGGTCAGACTCAGGATCAATGTATATATTATCGGGTCCTACGATAGTCGTATTCCCGCCCTTGTCCTGGGCTTCAAAATAAAAGTTATATTTGCCCGCTTTTTTGTTTTCGATATCGATTGATTCTGTAAAACCTTCCGGGGTTTCTACTTCATAGGATTCATTATCCTTTCTGCCCCCGGGAAAAGCAGACATAACAAAAACCGCAAAAAGAACAAGGCAACTGAATTTTTTGGTATCCACTAAATCACTCCTTTACTATCCTCTCTGGTTTTTCTAATAATATATCGACAAGTTTCGAATGAAACAACCATTTATTTAAAAAAACTCCATCTTATTACAATAAAATACCCCTAAAATGAAAAATTTCAATAAATATCGTCCCACGTTGATTTTTTTTTGTCAATAGAGCGATAAAACGCGCCGGTTTTCATAAGCGTATGGTCTTTTCAGAGGGAAAAAACTATAGTACAAAGAGTAATGGCTGTAATTAAGATTGTTTTTGGAATGGCCGGGAGTCTCTGCCTTTTTCTCTATGGTATGAAGGTGATGAGCGACGGTATCCAACAGGCAGCGGGGGACCGTTTCCAGAGGATTCTTGGCTTTATGACCAGAAACCGCCTGGTGGGGGTGATCACCGGTTTCGCCGTAACCGCCATCATCCAGTCCTCATCGGCAACTACGGTTATGGTGGTGTCTTTTGTGAACGCCGGCCTCCTTACCCTGACCCAGTCCATCGGGGTGATTATGGGGGCCAATATCGGCACCACCGTTACGGCCTGGATCGTTTCCCTGGTGGGCTTCTCCCTGAGTCTTTCCTCCCTGGCCCTGCCGGCGGTGGGGATAGGCTTTATTATCCGGGTAATCAAATGGAAGCACCGGAACCTGGGGGAGGTGGTTCTGGGTTTCGGCCTTCTCTTTCTGGGCCTCGATTTCCTCACCAAATCCATGCCCCCGCTGGGGAACAGTATGGATATTATTGCCCAGCTTTCGGGCCTCGGTTTTGTTTCCACCCTTATCGGCCTGGGGGCGGGGCTTATTATCACCCTGATCACCCATTCCTCCAGCGCCTCCACCGCCATCATGCTGACTATGGCCTTTAACGGGGTTATCTCCTACCGGATGGCCGCCGCCATGATCCTGGGGGCCAATATCGGCACCACCATAGACGCCGCTCTGGCTTCCATCGGTACCAAAACCGCGGCAAAACGGGCCGCCCTGGTCCATGTGCTTTTTAACATCATCGGCGCGGTCTGGGCGGTCCTGCTCCTCGATCCCCTGCTGGCCCTGGTAGAGCTGGTCAGCCCCGGAACAGTGGTACTCGACATACTTGAACGGGGTAATTCCCTGGTTCCCGCCCACCTGGCCATGTTCCATACGGTTTTTAACACGGTGAACACGATCCTCTTTTTCCCCTTTGTAAAACCCTTTGCCGCGCTGGTTTCATTTCTTGTTAAGGACGACCGGTCCAGGGCGGCGCCGGAACATTATTCGCTGGAATACAAGTCCGGTTCCATCCAGAATACCCCGGAACTGAACATCATCCGGGCGGAAAAGGAAATCCGGGACATGGCGGGAATCGCCTCGTCCATGTACGCCCAGATCAGCACCGCGCTAAAAACCCTCAAGGAAACCAAAGACCGGGAAGGGGCGGTGAGCGTTTTAGTCAAGGAGATGAAGGAGCGGGAGGAATGTGCCGATGAGATGCGGGAAGTCCTGAGCGCCTTTCTCATTGAATGTACCCGGGAACAACTTAACCGCCGGTCTGAACACCGGGTCTCCCAGCTTCTGCGGATCATTATCGATTTGGAAGACATGACCGACAGTTGCTGCGGCGTGGGTCTGCTCCTGGAACGGGCGGTCAGGAAAGATCGCATCTTCAAGGAAAAAGAACTGGCGGCCCTGACCCCGTACCTGAAGCTGGTGGAAGATTTTCTCACCCTGGTACGGGAGCATCTGGGAAAACGCCTGAGCCCGGAGGAAGTGGAATACGCCAAGTCCCTGGAAAATGAAATCGACGAGTCCCGAAACCATCTCCGCAAACTGGGCCGGAAGCGGATCGAGGCCGGAGAGGATGTAAAAACAGAACTGCTGTTTATTGATCTGGTCCGCCGGATCGAAAAAGTGGGGGATTACTGTTTCGACATCGCTAAAACTCTGACGCGGTGATAGTGCTTAGACTAAACGTTTTTAAGAGAAACCGCAAAGGGCGCAAAGATTTACGCAGAGAACGCAAAGAAAGAAAACCAAGGGGAAATCTTTGAGAACGCGAACCTACGGTTCGATGCCTATGCTTTGCGTTCTTTGCGTTAAATTCCTCATTGAGTTATCCTGCAAATTAGTGTTTACAAGGTACTAGCCTCTGTTTCGCCGCCAGGGTATACTTATCACAAGGAGGACCTTATGTCCGAATCAGTCAACGAAACAACGGGCCGCAGAGATCCCAAAGCCCCTAAATTCCTTGAAATCACCGTGAAAGACAGCGATGGAAAAATATGGTCTACCATATATGCCCCGACAAAAAATTTTTCCACCGGCTCAGTCGGCTACTATGCTTCCGAGAAGGCCGCCAATCCTGAAAGCGCCGAGCGGTATCAGTGCAGCCTCAGCTTTACCCTTATCGGATCAAAGCCGGGAAAATGAACCGCCCCGCCGGGCAAGGCAACACCGGCCAGCGTGGCGGTTGGTTCGGTTTCTCTTCCCGGCGCTTACGGGAACACTATTTTATGGAAGCGGGGTCTACATCGGCGTCATAATTAACGCCGGCCACGTCAAAACCGTGGGCCTCAAGAAAGTCGTGCTTGAAGCCTTCCACATCGGCGGCGGAGAAAATGGTTTCTTCGGTTGCCGAATCCATCCGGTCCAGGACGGCCTTCTGCACATCCTCCCGCATTTCCCGGTCGTCGATGCGGATTCTCCCTTCGCCGTCCACCGGAACTTTGGCGGGATTGGCCGCCCCTTCGAGGCTGTAAAGCCGGTCCCGGTAGAGCCGGACGATCTGCTCGATACAGCCTTCGTGGAGCCCCATCTCCTTCATCACCTTGAAGAGGCAGGAGACGTAAAAGGGGATGATGGGGATCACCGCGCTGGCCCTGGTTACCAGGGCCTTGTTCACCGAGATCCAGGCGTGAACGCCGGAACCGTCCGGGCCGCCGTATTTTTTGTTGATTGCCTTGGCCGCCCGTTCAAGGTCTTCCTTGGCCCGGCCTATGGTGCCGTTTTTGTAAATCGCCCAGGACAGTTCCGGGCCGATGTAGGTATAGGCCAGGGTCCGGGCCGCCGGGGCCAGAACGCCCGCATCCTTTAGCGCGGCCATCCAGAGTTCCCAGTCTTCGCCCCCCATAACCTTAACGGTGTTTTGTATCTCCTCCTCCGTAGCGGGTTCCGCCCCGGCGGTGATAAATTTTCCCGTCATCATGTCGATGGTTTTTCCCGAATAACTTTTCCCGATGGGCTTGATCACCGACTTGTACATCACCCCGGTTTTGGGGTCCGTCCGCACCGGGGAGGCCAGGGAGTAGATCACCAGGTCAATTTGGGCGGGAATCTTCGCGCCGGCGGCCAGTTCTTTAACGGCCTTTATTGTTTCGGCTTTCATGGCGTCCGAGAAGGCGTCGCCGTCCAGCGTTTTAAACGGAAGGCCCGCTTTGGCCGCTTCGGCGTCAAAGGTGCGGTTGTTGTAATAGCCGGGGGTGCCGGGTTTCGATTCACTGGCGGGCTTCTCAAAGGAGAGCCCCACCGTGGCGGCGCCATAACCAAAGGCCGCGGAAATCCGGCTTGCCAGGCCGTATCCGGTGGAACAGCCGATAACCAGAACCAGCCGGGGGCATCCCGGCGGCGCGGCGGCGCGGGCCGCGGCGGAATCTTTCCCGCTCACCAGGGTATCCCGGATATATTGGATCTGCCGCCGCACCACCGCGGCGCAGCCTGAAGGGTGGCTGTTAATGCAGATGTTATTGCGGACCATAGGTTTTATGATCATGGTTTTGCTCCTTTGTTAAGTAATTATAAACGCGGCGGGACGAATCAAAACGCCTGCGCGCCGCTTGACACCAGACACATCCATTCGGCCTCGGCGGCAAGTTCTTCGCCCACAAAGGCCCGGCCGGACTGTTTGATCATCCGCGGCGAGACCCGGAGGTTTTTTATTTCCGAGCGGAC
>JAISAN010000084.1 GCA_031266635.1 Treponema sp.
GCGGAACAGCTTGCCGCGGACCTGCCCAATTCCTTTATCCCCCAGCAGTTCAACAATTTATCCAACCCCAGGGCCCACAAAATAAGCACCGGCCCCGAAATCTGGCGGGACACCGAAGGGCGGGTGGATATTCTGGTGGGTGGGGTCGGCACCGGTGGCACCATCAGTGGGGCTGGAGACGCATTGAAGGCCCTGAAAAAGGAACTCTATGTGGTGGCGGTGGAACCCGCCGGTTCGCCAGTGCTTTCCGGGGGGACGCCGGGCCCCCACAAGATACAGGGCATCGGTGCGGGTTTTACCCCCGCCACCTACAACTCCAAAATCGTGGACGAAATTATCCAGGTCAGGGACGAAGACGCCTTTGCCGCCTCGCGGCTGTTGGCAAAAACTGAGGGGCTAGTGGTGGGCATTTCTTCCGGCGCGGCGGCGGCAGCGGCGGTATTGGTGGCCACAAGGCCGGAGAACACCGGAAAACTGCTGGTGGTGATCCTTCCCGATACGGGGGAGCGGTATCTGTCAACCGCCCTGTATCCGGAATCTGAAACAGGCGCATAGCCTGTTTCAATAGGGGCGAAAGCCTGCGCAAAGAGAGGTGGTATATGAGTGCGTTATTGGAAATGGTTGGTGTATCCGGGTGGCGGGACAAACCAAAGGCCCGGACGGATGCCGCCGGGACGGAATGTGCCGGAACGGGGCAGGCCAAGATCGAATTACGGAATCTGCGGCAGGTTTTTTACGTCAAAAACCGGGGAAGCCGGAAGCTGGAAGAATTTACCGCGCTGAAGGGTTTTTCCCTGGATGTTGATCAGGGGGAATTCGTAACCGTTGTGGGCCCCTCGGGCTGCGGAAAATCCACCCTGTTGGACATTGTGTCCGGGCTGGTTCCGCCAAAGTCCGGAGAGATCATCATCAATGGACGGCGCATTACCGGGCCCGCGCTGGACCGGGGCTTTATCATGCAGGGCTACGCCCTGCTCCCCTGGCGGACGGTACGGAAAAATATCGCCTATGGCCTTGAGGTAAAACATATCCCCTTTCGGGAACGGCCCAGGATCATCCAAAAATATATCCGGCTGGTGGGTCTTGAGGGTTTTGAAGAGCGCTACCCCAATGAGCTTTCCGGGGGGATGCGCCAGCGGGTCGCCATCGCCCGGTCGCTAGCCTACGATCCTGAACTTTTGCTCATGGATGAGCCCTTTGCGGCGGTGGACGCCCAGACCCGGGAAACCTTGCAGGACGAACTTTTGCGGATCTGGGAAAAGACCAGGAAGACCATCATATTTATCACCCACAGCATTGACGAAGCGGTTCTGCTGGCGGACCGGGTGGTGGTGATGACCGCCAGCCCCGGACGGGTGAAAAAAATTATCCCCATTAACCTGCCCCGCCCAAGGACCGCAGCGGATATGCGGGTCTCCGCGGATTTCCAGTGGATAACCCACAATATATGGGAACTTTTGCAGAACGGTTGTTCCGGGGAGGAACGCCACATACCGGAGGATGGACGCAGTGTAGCCGGCGAGATCGCCCCGGACACGGTGTTATAAAAATTTTTACGGCATCAGGAGGTTTTAGTATGCCAAAAAAAACAATGGAGAGGTTTTTGTTTGCCGCCGCCGTTTTGACGGCGCTGGCGCTGGGCGGATGCGGGGGTAAAAAAAGCCCGGAAACCGCGGATAAGGACGGCAGAAACGCTGAGGGGTATTTCGTCCTCAGGGCAGTGAATCCTTTAAATGCCAATGAGACGCCCGTTGGTCATGTGATGGGGTTCTTCCGGGAAGAGGGCATCGAAATCGAATTCATCGGTACAACGGAGAGTGGCGTTACGGACTTTCAACTGCTGGACATGAAACAGATTGATTTTGCCGCCAGTGGGCATCCACCGGAGCTGGCCCGGGCCATACTGGCGGGGGCAAAACTCAAGGCCGTGGCCAGCGGAATGGTGGACAACCCCGATATTCCCCATGTCCGGTATCTTGTCCGGGAGGATAGTCCCATCAAAACGCTGGACGATATTGTGGGGAAAAAAGTAGCGCTTAGGTCAGTAGGAGCCTGCCAAAACGGTTATCTTCAATACTATCTGAAAACCCGGGGACTTGATCCCGAGAGTGTTGAATTTATTGTCTTCGGATCGCCGGGTTTGGCGGAGCAGTCGATTTCTTTGGGAGTTACTGATGTTGTCGCCGGCCATCCGCCGTATGCTGAAAAAGTTTTCGCCGCCGGCAATGTCCGGCAGGTGGCCATGTCCTGGGATATTTTTCACAGTCCCGGAGCCGGGGTATCCATACGTTCAGTCAGAGAGGAATTAATAGAACAACATCCGGAAGTAGTTCAGGGGCTGGTAAACGCCCTGTACAAAACCCGGATATGGATGAATGCCCATCCGGAAGAAACAAAAGATGTACTGGCGGAATGGATTGGTATTGAAAAAGGGGATTTGAGTACCTTCTGGTATGATCCCAATAAAAACATCGATCCATCTTACATTGATAAGTGGTTTGAAATCTCGGAAGATTTGGATCTGTGGAAGCACGGCGACATATATCCGGAGGATATCTACACCAATAAGTTTGTGCCCAAAGACATCAACGAAGACTGGGCGAAACTATAGGAAGGCATCTATGGCAAAAAGGATCATTATTGTCAAAGCGTCTGAACCGGCAACTCCCTGGATGCGTTTTCTGAACCGTCTGGGGACTGTCGGCTTTAGTTCCCTGTCCATCATCACGTTTATCGCGATCTGGGAAATAGTTGGCCGTACCGGAATCATAAACGCCAGATTTTTTCCCCCCTTCTCAAAGGTCGTTCTCGCCCTCGGGGATTTGGCAATACGTGGAACCCTATACAAGCATGTGTCAATTAGCCTGCAGCGGGCCCTTACCGGCTATACAATGGGGCTGTGTTTCGCCATCCCGCTGGGGATCGTTATCGGCGTGTTTCAGCGTTTTGAACAGTTTATCAACCCCCTGCTGCAGTTGTTCAGGAACCTTTCGGTTTTTTCCCTGCTCCCGGTATTCATACTGCTCTTCGGCATCGGCGAAACCTCAAAACTCGCGGTGATCTTCTGGGGGGTGTTGTGGAACGTGCTGCTGAATACGGTGGCGGGGGTAAAGAACGTAGACATTACCCTGATCAAGGGCGCCCGGGCCATGGGAACCGGACAGATACGCCTTTTTGCCACCGTCATTCTGCCCGGTGCGCTCCCTCATATCTTTAGCGGTATGCGGATAAGCGCCACTACATCAATCATCATCCTTATCGCCGCCGAAATGCTGGGAGCCAGCCGGGGCCTCGGTTTCGCCCTGCATTTTTACGAAGCTAACATGATGATCCCCCAGATGTACGGTATCATTATTGTGATGGCCATTCTGGGTCTGATATTGAATTTCATCCTCGAAGGGGTGGAAAAACGCAGCTTCCGCTGGCGGCACAACATTGGTGATTAGACTTGTTCAACATAGGCGGTTCCAAAACAAACCGCGTGGAGGTGTTTATGAGAGTAACGGAGATCAGGCAGGTTGCCATTTACGGCAAGGGAGGGATCGGCAAGTCCACGACCACCCAGAACCTGACGGCGGGCTTAACCGAGCTGGGCAAGCAGGTGATGGTGGTGGGCTGCGATCCCAAGGCGGATTCAACCCGCCTCCTTTTGGGGGGCCTGAGCCAAAAGACGGTGCTGGATACCATCCGGGACCTCAGCGAGAAGGTGGCTCTGGAGGAAATTATGAAAATTGGCTTCGGGGGTACTCGCTGCGTTGAATCCGGGGGGCCTGAGCCCGGTGTGGGTTGTGCGGGCCGGGGCATCATCACCTCCATCGGGCTTCTGGAGCGGCTGGGGGCCTATACGGAGGATCTGGATTACGTGTTCTACGATGTGCTGGGGGATGTGGTCTGCGGCGGTTTCGCCATGCCGATCCGGGAGGGCAAGGCAAAGGAAATTTACATCGTGGCCAGCGGCGAAATGATGGCCCTCTACGCGGCGAACAATATCGCCAAGGGCATCCAGCGCTACGCCACCAAGGGCGGGGTCCGGCTGGGGGGCATTATCTGCAACAGCCGCATGGTTGACCGGGAAGAGGAACTCCTGCGGGCCTTTGCCGCGGAGATGGGCACCCAGCTCATCTACTTTGTCCCCCGGGACAACATTGTGCAGCACGCGGAGATTCACCGGAAAACGGTGATCGAATACCGGAATGACTCCGGCCAGGCGCAGGAGTACCGGAACCTGGCCCAAAAAATCGAGGAAAACAAGCTCTTTGTTATCCCCAAACCCATGTCCCAGGACCGGTTGGAGGCTATCCTGGGGGAATTCGGCCTGATGGACGATCTGAAGGATCAATACCAAATATAAAGGAGAGAAAATATGAGCGACCTGTTGACCTATACCGGACTTGAGGTTCGGGAACACCGGCTGGATACCGTTTTATCCTACCACGGCACATCCACAGACCTGAATGAAAAAGGAAAAAACGGCGCCCTCGTCTGCCCGGCCCGGTATTACGGCCAGTGCGGCAACTGCCCGGAAAGCTGCGCGGAAACCAGAGCCATCATCATGCGGGATGCGGTGGCCATCAGCCACGCGCCGCTGGGTTGCTCCTCACGAGCGGCGGAACACAACATCGCCTTCCGGACGGTCTGCCGGCAGCGGGGGTATGAGGTGAAAAACATCCGCTACATAAATACCAATATGTCGGAAAAAGATACGGTCTACGGCGGCGCCGAAAAGCTGCGCCTTGCCATCCGGGAAGCGGATACACGTTATCGGCCCAAGGCAATCTTTGTGTTAAGTTCCTGCGCCGCGGGGATCATCGGCGAGGATCTGGAAAGCATCGCCGGCGAAATGGAGGAAGAGCTGGGCTATCCGGTCATACCCATTCCCTGCGAGGGCTTCAAGTCAACAGTGTGGGCCACGGGTTTTGATCTGGGCTACCACGCCATATTATGGAAACTGGTAAAGCCTCCCCGGAAAAAACAGGAAGACCTGATCAACGTGTTCAGTTTTGCCCAGTCCGATGGTTTTGGGCCCCTGCTCAACCCGCTGGGCCTGAAGGCCAATTACCTGACGGACCTGGCGACCGTTGAAACCGTTTCCTATATGTCCGAGGCGGCGGCATCGGTACAGATGTGTACGTCCCTGTCCATGTATATCGCCCATGTGCTGGAAGAACGTTATGGCGTGCCGGAAATAAAAGTTCCCTCCCCCTTTGGGATAGCCTGGACCGACCGGTGGATCCGGGCAGTGGCAAAACTGACAGGCCGGGAAGAACGGGCGGAAAAATTCATCGCCGCCGAACACGAGCGGATCGGGCCGGAATACCAGGAGCTCTGCGAAGTCCTTGGGGGGAAAACCATATACGTCTGGGGCGGCGACGCCTGGGCGCTGAACATTATCAACGTGGTGAAAGAATTCGGCATGAAGGTGGCGGGCCTCAACCTGAACCACCACGACGTGAAGGTGGACAGTGATACGGAAAAAGTGCCGCTGGATCACCTGACCGAAGCCGCGGGGGAAATCCACAACACCAGTATCTGCAACAAACAGCCCTTTATGGTCTACAAGATTCTCAAAAATCTCAAGCCCGATGTGATCATCCTCAGGCACGGGGGAAACCCGGTAATCTGTACCAAGGCAGGGATTCCCACCATTTTCGAAGGGGACGTGAATTTCGGCATAGGCTACGAGGGAACCCTGCATCTGGGAAAGCACCTCCACTCGGTTCTCAAGAAAAAACGGTTCTTTGAACACATAGGGGAACACGTCAGACTGCCCTACACCAACTGGTGGCTCAACGAAGCGGATGCCTTTTATTTTGAAGGAGCGGGTACGAAATGAGCAATCTCATGGAACAGCAGCGCTTTACCTGCGCGCTGGCGGCCCAGCAGACGGTTTTGGCCATCCCCCGGGGGATACCGATCATCCATGCGGGAGCAGGCTGTTCAACCAAGGCGTTTAATTTCGCCTCCCATAGTTCCGGCTTTCAGGGCGGCGGTTATGCGGGGGCCAACGACGTTTCCTGCACCAACGCCGCGGAAGCGGAAGTGGTTTTTGGCGGGGAGAAAAAACTGGACCGCCTTGTGGACGGGGCCCTCAAGGTAATTGACGGAGACCTCTACGTGATCCTGACTGGATGCACCTCGGACATTGTGGGCGACGATTCGTTAAGTGTCGCCCTGCGTTACGCCGCCGAGGGGCGCCCGGTGGTGGGAGTGGAGACCGCGGGTTTTAAGGGGAGCAACTACCAGGGTCACGAATTTGTGCTGGGGGCGATTATCGACCAGTTTATTGGGGACGTACAGCCGAAAGTGAGGAAGGGGCTGGTGAATGTTTTTTCCGTCGTACCTTACCAGGACCCCTTCTGGCGTTTTGATCTGGAGACGATCAAGGCTCTGCTCAACCTGCTGGGATTTGAGGTCAACATCCTCTTTGGCAGCCGTTCACGGGGGGTTAGGGAATGGAAAGATATTCCCAACGCCCAGTTCAACCTGCTCCTTTCCCCCTGGGTGGGCCTGAGCGCGGTGGAACACCTCAAAGAAAAATACGGCACTCCCTTCCTGCATTACCCGGTCCTGCCCGTGGGGGCACTGGAAACCAGCCGCTTTCTGCGGGCGGTGGGGGAATATGGCGGAATCCCGAAGGAGGAAGTGGAAGCCATTATCCGGGTGGAAGAAGACCGGTACTACGAATATTTTTCCGCCGCTGTGGATCCTTTGACCGAATTTATCGACCTTTTGCCGGCGGATTTTTTCCTGGTCGCCGACAGCGCCTATGCTTTGGGCCTGAGCGGTTTTCTGGTCAGGGAAATGGGCTATGAGCCGCAGGGGGTGTATATCATTGACGATCCGGCGGAGAGCGGGCAAAACCGGGTCGCGTCCGCCTTCAGGGAACTGCTGCCGGATTACGGCGACCGGTTGGTTTTTGAACCCAACGGCGGCATTGTTCAGGATGACATCAAGCGCAAACTGAACCCCCGCAACAAGGCATGGCTTTTCGGTTCCACCTGGGAACGTTTCCTCGCCGAGGATACGGACAATCTTTCCGTTTACGTGAGCGTGCCGATCAACTCGAACATCATCATCACGCGGGGCTTTACCGGATATGACGGAGGGCTGCGGCTGGTGGAAGAATTGTTCAACCGGGTCTTTCAGGGCCGGGCCATTGCCGGAAACGTCAGAGGTTTTCAGACGCCGCCGCGGGAACCGGAACAAAAACGCCAGGAGGCATAATATGTCCTATAAAATCGCCCTCACATCCTCAAACGGTTCGGATATCGATTTGCATTTTGGCCATACCCGGCAGTTTACCATCCTTCAGGTGGAGGAAGATTCCGGGGCCTGGGAATTCCTGGAACAAAGAATCCTGCGGCCCGAAGCATCTCCGGCCTGCCCTGATGCGGGTCCCTCCTGCGGGGGCTGCGGTTCCGG
>JAISAN010000180.1 GCA_031266635.1 Treponema sp.
CCCATTTTCTTCGTGGAATTTTACCTTTTCCGTCTTTATACGGGAAAATAAGGTTTCGGGTAACATAGAAATATCCAGTATCATGTCCGACATATAAATTCTCCTTAATTCTCGAAAAAAGGGCGAAGGCTTATGCTTCCGCCCTTCCGTTTCTCCCTATTCGTTCACCGGATAGGGGGGAATACCGTATGCTACTTTTTCTGAGCCATTTCGAGGATGGTACTGGTGCCGTACCCGACTACTGGGTTAGACGTATTGTTTCCGTACACCCTGGTAGGGGGATCAACCGGGACAGTACCATATATAGCGCCCGTAACCTTTGTCCCCCCAGGAATGGCGGTGAGTGTTCCGGCTACTGTATGAACCCCAACGCTGATCCGGTAATCGGTGGGCGCTTTGGTCGTAGGTACGGTGCTTACTTCCCAGGCTCCGGTAAACCGGTCCTCCCCGTCAACACCGGCAACAGTTAAAGCTCCGGGGACTTGCGCGTAATCCCGGTAGGCCACTTTTACCCTGAGAGCCGCCGCGCCGATGGCGACATGGGGGCCCGGACCGTATGTTGTAGCTTGGGGGTAGGTAACATTAAAGGCGGGAACATTGGCGTAAGTCGCGTAAGGAATAGTTGTTCCAGGATTATATTCCCCCGAAGCGGTCACGGTTTGGTAACTTGAAGTTTTTGCGTCGGTATGATTGATCCTGCTGTTAGTGTTATTGTCAGAGTAATTTACATAGCCGCTCAAATCAGCCAGGCCGCCGCCGGTAACCGAAATTACAACAGGTGTATTAGTCGCAAAACCACTGTTGCTAATATCAACAGCATTGCCACCAAGAGTTGACGCCACATTGAAAGTATTGGTGTTTGCATCACGAACATAGTATGGGACCGTTTTATCCACATTGATGTTCGCGTTGTTACTGCGCAGGTATACCTGGGTTCCGGTTGTCAAACCATGCCCATTCGCGGTGATCAGACCGGTGTTACTGGCGATTCCCGAAATATCGCTCCCGCTCGCAGCAGTAAAATCCTTACCTGCGGTTCCGGCCCTAAAGCGTACCTGCCGGGCCGTTCGGTCGTAATAGGCCGTGTAGACGCTTACCCGGTTATTGGTATTGTCTATGGCGTTGGCCGGGTCAGGCATGGACGTTACTATGGCGGGGGACTGGATACGGTTTATATCAACAATGTAAGTACCGGCAGTATAGGGATTGGAGGGCATGGCGGTATTTTCAAGCCTCATGCCGTTTAAGAGTGTCCCAAGGTAGTTGTCCTGATCCCCCATATTCCCCGGCAGCGCATTGGGCCTGCGGTTCATAAAGGAGAAATTGGCCGACTGGGTTGCACCCGATTCGTCAATGTTGATTGCCGTTTTGTTAAAACCGTTCTTCCGGTTTGCCGTCTTCCCACACATAGGAAGCGGTAAGCCAGGCCAGCCGGGCGGACATGGCGGCGGGGTCGTAGGGCTGCCCTTCGGGATTTGCCGGAAGCCACCGGAGGGTGTCGGCAATGATGGTCTGGGTTTCGGCGCTTTTCAGCCATTCCAGGGCCCGTGTCAGTTTTGCCTGATTTTTGGCGTTTCCCGCCGGAAGGGCCCAGAGAATCCGGGCCTGAAAGCCGATGGTATTCACGCTCCCCGGTTCCGGGAAGGGATCGGCGGCCAGAATACTGGAGCGGTAATTGGGCAGTTCCCGGACCCGGCTGAGGGGGGCGTATACCCAGGCAGGTTCATTATCAAAAAGAAAATACCACATATCCTGCCAGGTAAAGGTATTGCTGCCCTTCCTGAAACGGTTGTCCTCAAAAAGGGAAGCCGCCGCCGCGTCCCAGGCCGCCTGATCCGGGGGGAAAATTCCCGGCCCCTCCTGAACTATCCGGGCCGTCCAGGCCCGGACTGTCGCGGGGTCGCTGCCGGGAAGGGCCAGAATTCCCGTTCCCCCGGCGGTGGATTCTATTCTGCGGCGGCTCAGGGAGGGAAATGTATGCTGGCGGAAGATCATCCAGGGGTCCAGAGCCAACACATGGGCCCCTTCGTATTCAAGGGTGAAGGAAAGCCGGGGATAGATGATAAGCGGCGCTTCGGTTTCTTCCCGGCGGGTGGTAATTACAAAACCGCCGGGATTTTCCGGGGCCTTTTCCCCGGCGGCCAAAACCACCGGCTCTTTTTTGAAGCTTCCGGGAGGCCCGGCGCTGTTGATTACCCGGCGCCACGCCGGTTCAAGCCCCGCTTCCACATACCACTCATACCGGGGCCGGGAGGCGCGGACCGCGAAAATCCCCAGAACCGCCAGCAGAATTACCGCGCCGGCAAGGACGGCCCTCAGGGGCATCTTGTTTTTTTTGCCGTTTTTTCCGGCCGGGCGTCCGCCCCGGTTTCCCTTCGATCCTTTTCCCATGAACACCCCCTTTGGCGCCAGACACTATCTTAGTGTACCCTGAATCGCGGGTCAAGTTCACCCTTCAAAAAGAAATATCCCGGCGTTCATTCAAAACAACCGCAGGTTTTAAAAATAATCGTAATTTACTGTTGCCTTTTTTTGGCAGAGTTGTTATCTTAATGTTACCGACCGGTCGGTAACATATTTGAAGTACAAAGAGGCGGGCATTAGTCCATGTCGCTGATTACCAGAGAAAATATTATCAAAACCGCTTTCCGGGTATGGGGGCAGGAACTGTACCTTACCAGCAGCCTCAGCGATCTGGCCCGGGAACTGGGAGTCAGCAAGGCCGCCCTGTACCGGCATTTCAGGAACAAAGAGGCCATTCTGGAGGCCATGTTTGAGCGTTTTTTTGATGACTATGTCGCCATTGTCAAAAGCGGGTATGAGCGGGCCGTTGAAGCCCCGAATTATCTGGAAAGCGTGGTTATTTTAAGCCGGGCCATCACCGAATATTTTGTCCGGAATGTGGACGCCTTTATTTTTTTCCTGATCCGGGTCTACGGCGACCGGGAAATCAAAAATATGGCGGCGGCCCTGCAGCGCCGGGGAATGGATATGAGCCGGTTCCGGCGCCATGACGGGC
>JAISAN010000235.1 GCA_031266635.1 Treponema sp.
TTAACTAAATTTGGTAAACCAAACCAATAACACGGAAAAACAAACCCGATTTTATCATATTCTTTTGTTATAATAAAATCATTATTCATTGGAACAATTTCACAATTTTCAATATTCTCACTAATCACCTTTGCGGCATTTAAACTATTCCCGGTTCCAGAAAAGCAAAAAATAATATTATTCATAAAAACTCCTTTTGTTAAAATATAATACATTGTTTTATTTGTATCAAGTATATTTTATACAGTATTTTACAAAAATTTTAGGGTAAATGGCACATAACGTTCCGGCTGTTTGGCACGTTTTTTTTCATTCCATCAAGTTTCTCAACCTGATAAAGTCATAATAATCCCAATAAGCAGACCTTGTCAACTGAATTCTTCATTTTTTTTAAAATATTTTTTATCGGCCTTTTTCCCGTTTTTCTTTAATTTTTACCACCCGCAAATCATTGGTCCAAACGTCGGCCCAAAAAAACATTAATTTTCCTCAAGGTTTTTCCGTAAAATAATGTATGAATATACCATTAGCTTTATTTTCAGCGGACATGAACGTAGTCAAGTGGCAAAACAAATTTCCTAAAGCGTTTTCGGAATTAAAAAGAATTCTGGAAAAAACCATCAGAAATCAGCCCAAAGGCTACTGCCTTGTCAAACGCCCCAGTAAAACCTACGGCTTCCTTTATTATGTACGGTACATCAAAGACGGGAAAGAAGTACCGTCTAAATGGAATACCCACACAAATATTTTGGAAGACGCCGAAAGATTCGCCCGCGAGAACCGCGCCCGTATTTTGTCAGAATATTACACAAGGCATACTCCCCAGGGGGAACTATTTTCTATTCTCGAAACCTATTATACAAAAAATTCTTCCTATCTCATTACCGACCAAAACAGGAACCGGATCATCGGGGAAAAAACACGTTCTGTTTATTATCACTTTATAACCAAAGTGTTAATCCCGTTTCTGAAAATGGAAAAGGTCAAAGCCTTCAGCGATATAACCCCGCCGCTTATTGTTCGTTTTCAAAACCACCTTCTGGCAAAAGGTAACCGCCCTCAAACGGTCAACCGGTATCTCGGCTGCGTCCGTTCGATTTTTAACCATCTTTTAATGACCGGCGTAATTCACGAAAGCGCTTTTGACAAAATCCGTATGCTCAAAACGGGGGCAAAAACCAACACCGTAAGGGGTTGCTATGAATTAGACGCCGTAACAGGAGTATTCAATATCCCCTGGGAAGATAAACTAAAATATCTTCTCTGCCTGATCATCTATACAACGGGCCTCAGAAATTCCGAAATAGAAAGAATCCAGGCAAAGGACCTCGTAAACATTGAAGACTGCCGGTTTATCAACGTAAAAAAAAGCAAGACCGAAAACGGAATCAGAATGATCCCGCTCCACAATTTTGTATATGAGCAAATTTTAATCTACCTCAAAGAAACCGGGAAAAAGCCGGATGATTATATATTTTCATCCCACGGCGGGCCAAACCAGTCCACCCTCTACAAAGCGTCAAATATTCTTCTGTCAAAAAAGCTGGGGGAAAAAAGAGAATACCTTGAAGAACAAAAAATAACTTTTTACAGCGGGCGGCATTTCTGGAAAACCCTGATGAACGCGGAGGGGCTTGGGGAAGATATTGAGGAATATTTTATGGGCCACAAAGTATACGGCGATGTTTCAAAACGGTATAACCACAAAGACAAGCGGGGTCAAAAGAGGCTCCTCGAAAAAGCCCGCGATGTTTTTACCATCCTCGACAAAAAACTGTTTGCCCCATCAGGCAAACCTACCGGCTAATCAGCCAGCCCGCCAGAAACCCCGCCCCCGCCGCCAGGGGAAGACCCACCGTTAAGGATACGGTCAATCTCCTGGACCGCCTGATATGTTTCCCTAACAATTCGGATTGCCTCCGTGAAATTTCCTGATACTCGCCGAAGGCTTTCTCCTGTTCTGCCAAGAGCGCCCCTTGCGTCTTCAATAATTCGTCGAGATTCTCCAAGGCGGATTTCAAACTCTCGTTGTCGCTCCGCATACTCCCGGTCAAGCGCTGCGATTCGATCATTAAATCTTCCAGCCGCATCAAGTTCTCGTAAATGGGCGTAAACTCCTGCGGCCGCGCATCCCAGGACAAACACAATAAGATACCGTAAAACAACAGCCGTAACCTTTTCAAACCGCTCATCCATCACGCCTCCTTCATCAACTCAAAATGCGGATTGTCCCAGCCCTTCCCCCAGGTCTGGCCGTAGCCCCCCGCGCACCAGTCAAGACCGCACTCCTCGGCCAGAGCCCCCATCTTCACCCAAACCTCCTCCGGCGCGTTCCACCAGGGATACCCCGGCTTCCCCGGAATCTCCGGGCACAAGTCCACCGCCCCCCCGCCGGTATGGTTAGACACCCTGGCGTTAGTAACAACCGTATTCTCCCGCTCTTTAAGAAGATACAGCCCCGCCGCGCCCCGCAGCCCATTCACCACATCCAGCGGCTCCCGCCCCTGGGCATAGTAGGCGTTTTGCACAACCTGGCTCCGGTCCGTCTCGATAATCACCACCGGGAAACCTTCTTCCCCGCAGAACTTCAAAAACCTCCCCAGAGCCGCCGCCAGCGGCCCCTGAAGCGAATCAATGCTTCTATTTACTCCCATCATTATTCCCCCTTTTAATGAAGCTTAGAAATATAATCCTCGTTTTTCGTAATACACATATCAATTATTGAGCGCCAGTGCTCGCTCTTAATCTGCTGCCGGTAATCCCGGTAAGTCTTCACCTTGTCGGCGCAGGTTTCAGACACCTCCCGGAGCGTATTATTCATCCAGTCCCGGAAATAGGCCATAATAATTTTTTCCGCCCCGTCCTCCCAGGACGGCAGCGCGTTCCGCTCCACCCGCCGGGAAGCGTTATATAGATCAATATATTCAGTCTTCAACTGGCGGATAATGCGCACCTCGTAAGCCTGGCGCTTGTCCGGCATCAGCACCTTGGTAAAATGATTATTGTTGATGCTCTTGTACATCGGGAACCGGATAGCCGATGATAAAGCCCGGCGGACAATGTCATCAACCTGAAAATCCTCAAAACTGTTTACCAGGGCCACCCGCATTTCATCCGTATAATCCCGGAGCCGGGAACGCAGCAATTCATCATGCTCATAATTTTCCTCATTCATCTGATACACCACCGACTGATTCTGCTGCTCCCGCTTTATAGGCCCCACCGACATAATCCCCAGCCACTTCATAATAACCGCGGCAATAACCAGCAAACCGGCGGCGCCAATAAAAATAATAATCAAATTACTTCCCGGCATTGCCGCCAAATTCGCCTCAATCGCTCCCGTCATGCCCCCCCCTTCGCACACCCCCCAGCCGGTCCGCCCACGCCTCCGGAAACCGCCCGTAGTACCAGGCCGTCCGCCGGTCCGCCGCCCAGCCCGTATGAAACACCCGGTCCCAGAGATTGTTAAACACCGCCGACGCTATCCCGATAACCAGCAGATACAGGGGGCCGAAGATCCGCGATTGCCAGCTATGCCCCCGCTCATGCTTCCGGGTTTCCCCGCCGTACCCCGCGTCCAGAAAAATGTACCGCCCCAGCGACACCCCCCAGCCCCGCGCCCGGACCGTAATAAACACATTCCCCGGCGGCGCCCCGTCCCGCTCCGTTCGTACCACCCGCCCCGCCGTGCGGAGCGCCCCCCATACCAGCAAAGCAAAAAGATGCTGCGGAAATTGCCAAAGAAATAAAAGCGCTTTCATACTACTCCTTCTACTACACCGCGAAGGGAAGAGTGATAGCAAAATTAAAACTCCACATGTATGGGGTGGAAAAACCTAGGAAAGCTGCATTCTCTCCATCGTAACTGGCAAACGTAACCCGCAAGACCGGAACGCCATTTATGATATTCATTTTAGAGACAGGTATATAAAATTGGTTCGTATATCCATCTTCCGGGTGCTCAAAGTTTGAAATGTTTACAATGTAAGCCGCATTATACGCCGGGTCCAAATTATCGAGCGTTATATCTACACTATAGTTATACATAGGACTTCCGCCGCCGCCGGTTTCTATGGAAAAATAAAAATTACCCTGCCCGTCATTTCCAGAACCATCCACAATTGTAGCTTGATCAATAATCCCCCATACAAGCGGACCATCTCCGGGTGGCCCATCCGCTCCCGTTGCTCCGGTAGCGCCGGTTGGCCCCGTGGCCCCGGTGGGTCCGGTTGCTCCGGTAGCGCCGGTGGGACCCGTGGCCCCGGTGGCGCCCGCCATACTCACCGAATAAGAAGTTGA
>JAISAN010000204.1 GCA_031266635.1 Treponema sp.
GTGGGGAAGTCAACTATTTTTTCAGCTTTAAGTGGAGCCCGCGCGGAGGCGGCGAATTATCCGTTTTGTACAATCAACCCCAATGTGGGGATCGTCAATGTCCCCGACGCGCGGCTTGGCAAACTGGCGGAACTTTTCAGCCCCCGGCAGATCATCCCCGCGGCGGTGGAATTTGTTGATATTGCGGGGCTGGTAAAAGGCGCTTCCCAGGGAGAGGGGCTGGGGAACCGGTTTCTTTCCCACATCCGGGAAGTAGGGGTTATCGCCCAGGTGGTTCGTTGTTTTGACGACCCTGATATCGTCCATGTAAACAACCGGATTGATCCCGAATCCGACATGGAAACCATTAATATTGAACTGGCCCTGGCGGACCTTGAAACCCTTGCGAAACGCCGGGACCGGGCGGAACGGACCCTCAAAGTTCAGGCCAGGGAAGAAAAAAAGGCGGCGGAAACCGTATTGGCCGCCCTGGACAAGATAGGCCCCGCCCTGGAACAGGGAAAACCGGCCCGTTCGGTTCCTTTAAGTAATGAGGAACGGGATGCCGTATACGACTGTCACTTTATCACCCTGAAACCCCAGCTCTATGTCTGTAATGTTGATGAAGCGGGTATGAAAGCCGTATCCTCCGGCGGGGAAAACAGCCATGTGGGGGTGGTAAAAAAACGGGCCGGGGCGGAAGGTTCCGGCGCGGTGTGTATCTGCGGCAAATTCGAGGCGGAACTGGTGGACATCTCCAGCCCGGAAGAAAAACTCGCCTTCCTGGCGGATCTGGGGTTTGCCGAATCGGGGCTGGGGAGCCTGGTTCACGCCGCCTACCGGCTTTTGGGGCTGCGGACTTTTTTTACCGCCGGATCGGACGAGTGCCGGGCCTGGACCATCCACGCGGGGGACACCGCCCCCCGGGCCGCGGGAGTTATCCATACGGATTTTGAAAGGGGTTTTATCAAGGCCGAGGTATATTCCTATGACGACATTGTACAATACGGTTCTGAAGCAAAGATCAAAGAGGCGGGGAAATACCGTATCGAAGGTAAAGAATATATTGTTCAGGACGGCGATGTGATGTACTTCAGGTCTAACGGATAGGCGCGCCCGCGTCCGGGGAGAAATGACATGGTAGAATCGGCGGCATTTCAAAAATATTCCCTTTTTGGCGGTCTGCTTGATGAACAGATAGACCGGATCCGCCTTCTCATGGAGCAGGAAAATTACACCGCGGGGGACAACATCATCGTTGAAGGAGAACGGAACGACCGGATCCGGTTTATTCTGGAAGGCCGGGTGGCGGTTTTGAAGGGGGGGATCGCCCTGGCCGAATTCGGGGAGGGGGATTTCTTTGGGGAGATGGAAGTTCTTGACGTGATGCCCTCGGCGGCAAGCGCCAAAGCTATGAGCGCCGTAAGGGTTATGTCGATTTCCAATAAAGCCCTGCGGGAGATCTACAAAATCGACATCAAAACCTTTGCCCTGATTATTATGAACCTGGCGCGGGACCTTTCCCGGCGCTTGCGGCGGATGGATGACCTGGCTATTGACGAGTGAGCTTGTCTCAATTATTTCTCTTTTTTGCGGCAATTCAAAGGAGTGTCCCGGATATGACCGGGAATTTCCTGTTTCTTCGTATCATTGACAAGATGATCGGGATCAGTATAGAGTAAATTTGAAATCGGCCCATATACTAAAAAGGAGAATGGTATGAAACGGACAGGATGGGTTTTGGCCTTATCGGCATTTTTGGCGTTTGGGGGATGTTCAACCACCCAATTTTCCAATGAATTGACCGGCAGAACCGATTACGTGAATATGACGGTCAAGGATTTTGTCGGGTTGGGGATTATTTTTGTTGAATCGGTGGAGGAATTTACCGTCGGTCCCCTGGGCTTTCGTAAGTCCCATACAGGTTCGCAGATAACCTATGCGGATTTGATGAAAAAGGCGGCGGAGCTGGGGGCTGATGATATTGCCAATATCCGGATTGATATTAAGACCGATCATATAAAAAATAACTTTGTTGATTTTTTCCGGGGCTATAAAATAGTGTATACCTATACCGGGATGGCGCTGGCAATTAAATATACTTCCGCGGTGAGCGGTGAACAAGCCGCCGGCCGCCAGAGTCTCTACCCCGCCGATATAGACCAGGCGATTTTCGAGCAACTCGACCGCTGAATTTTGCCGCGGATATGCCGCGGACAGGCCTGAAAAAGCCTGCCCGCAGGGTATGAAAACAGGCATGCGGTCTGTTGTTTTCCGTATGCCTGTTCCGCCTCTACACGCCGAGACGTTTTTCTATGGCGTCCAGTTCGGCGTATAACTCGGGGGGAAGCTTCTCCCCGAATTTGGGATAGTGATTTTGCCGGACATCGGCAATTTCCGCTTTCCAGCCTTCAATATCAACCTTGAGAATTTCCTTCATATCCTCTTCGCTGACCCCCTGGGGCCGGGAAAGGGCGTCCGGGGTGGGGAGGAAACCGATGGGAGTGTCCACCGCCTTGCCCGTACCGGCGCAGCGGTCGAAGATCCAGGCCAGGACCCGTGAATTTTCCCCATAGCCGGGCCAGATAAACTTGCCCGCCTCGTTTTTGCGGAACCAGTTCACAAAGAAAATTTTCGGGAGCTTTGATTCATCGTGATTTACGCCGATTTTTATCCAGTGTTTGAAGTAGTCCCCCATGTGGTAGCC
>JAISAN010000251.1 GCA_031266635.1 Treponema sp.
ATTACCGGATCATAGCGCCAGATAATTTTTTCTTTTCCCAATCGTAACGACAAGTTGATAAAGGTCTCAACAATTTCACTCTTGTCAACATGCGTTTCTATGGAAGAATCATACCCGGTCAATGTAAACTGGAAATAATACCGGTATCCCAGGTCGTCCAGCGCGGCGAGGTGTTTTATAAAGGGCTTCGGGTTTTTTGTCCAGAAAACAATACATTCTATACAATCCTGGTTCAGCGGAATCTTGGTAACGCCATTGGGGTTAAACGGGTTTCTGACCAGAACCTCTTTTTCCCGGACGCGGTTCATAAACCATTCCCCAAAAAAAGCGGGAATATCTGTCCGCCTGCTTGCGCTGATAATCATTAATTTTGAAACCGCCTCTATTCTATAATACTGGAAAGCTGCCCGGAAATCTCAAATTTCGGACAATTCCCGCTAGTAGGCTGATTGGACTAAAAAGAGGAATAAGCAAATGAAGAATTTACCGCAAAGATCGCCAAGATTACGCAAAGGACACAAAGAATACGGCTTTCTTTGCGAACTTTGTGTCTCCTTTGCGCCCTTTGCGGTTTCTCTTAATCAAACGTTTTAGTCTAAGCAAGCTGCTAAAACGGCTTGAAGCGGGGTTTTGAACAAACGGCCCCGGATTCAGGGGAAAACCCGGAATTTTGGCGGTTTTTTCCATAATATACTTGTCAGATCCCCCGGCCTATTGTATACTTTCTTCATTATGAAGCGCTTTATTATCCTGATGGTGGCGGGTATTCTGGGGGCCGTTTATCTTTCCGCCCAGACAGGAGCCGGCCGGGGAAATACCATGTATGTGGCGGTGAAAACCGTGGAACTCAAAGATTCCACCGGTTTTTTTGGCAGAACCGTGGCGGTGATGAATCTGGGGGACGCGGTAACCGTACTCCGGGTTAACGGCAAATGGATGGAAGTCCGTTCCGCCGGAGACCCAAACTTAAGCGGATGGATTGCCGCCGCCAACCTGAGTTCCAAACGGGTTACCTCTTCCGGCCGGTCGGTCTCGGGGGGGGAACTTGCCCTGGCGGGGAAGGGGTTTTCCGCGGAAATTGAGACGCAATACCGGCAGGGTGAACGGCTTGATTATACGGCCATTGACCGGATGGAGTCCCAGAATGTTCCCCCCAGGGAATTATTGCAGTTTTTGAATGAAGGCCAGTTGTCCAGCGGGGAATGAAGATCCCCCGCGAACCGGCGAGCGGGTTCTTGGGTATGAGACCCCCACTACGAATGAGCAGGTCGCATAAAACAGCAGATGAAGGGTAAAAAGAAACAGCTATCCAAAAAACTTGCCGCTCCGCTCATTGTGGCGCTGGTATTTACGGTGGTATTTGTTTTGCACTTCTCCGGCGCGCTGTATTTCCCGGAATATAAGACCTACGATTTCCGGGTGAATCTTTTGGCACAATACAGCCGTCCCTCGGACGATATTATTGTAGTGCTTCTGGATCAGGCCAGTATTGATTGGGCCGCTGCCGAGCGCGGCTGGCCCTGGCCCTGGCCCCGGCGGGCTTACGCGGAAATTGTGGATTATATGAACACCGCCGGAGCCAATGCTATCGCCTTTGATATTATTTTTTCCGAACCTTCGATTTACGGAGCGGAAGATGACGCGGCCCTGGTGGAAGCATCGGAACGGTTTGGCCGGGTGATACAGACCGTTCATTTTAGCGAGCAGCCGGGGCAGCGGAATTCCTGGCCCGAAGATCTGAACAAACCCCTTTTTAACATTGATGCGGAAGACGCCCGCCTGACGGGGCTCAGCCCGGCGGGAGGAATTCAGGAATCCCTGTCGGCCCTGTTCCCCGTTCCGGGGCTCCGCAATGCCGCGGGGGCCATCGGCAATGTAACGGGAAAAACCGATGCCGACAGCGTGTTCCGCCGGATGAATCTTTTTGCCCAGTTCGACGGCAAGGCGGTGCCGGAACTGGCGGCGGCTTCCCTGCTGGTTGCGGGGCAGACCAGCGATATCCGGTATGATAAAAAGGAACGGATTATCCACTGGGGGGATTATGTTATCCCCACGGATAAAAGGGGCGAAATCATCCTCCATTTCCGGGGGAGCCTTGACCGGTATATCCCCTATACCGCGGGGGAAATCCTCAGAAGCGCCGAAGCCCATAGCCGGGGAGAGGCGCCGGAACTGCCGCCGGAGGATTTTTCCGGGAGGTACATCCTCTTTGGTTTTTACGCCCCCGGACTTTTTGATATTGCCAATACCCCTATTTCTTCCACCTATCCGGGGGTGGGTATGCATATCACCCTGCTGGACAATCTCCTCCAGCAGGACTTTATCCGGGAAAGTTCCCTGTCCCTGGATCTTCTGATGATCCTGGTTCCCATTGTCCTGATTACGATCCTTACCCTCTTTTCAAACCGGATACCCCTGACCGTGGGCGCCGCGTTCCTGATTGCCGCCGCCATCATCGTTGCGGACATTGGCGCTTATCAGTACGCGAGCCTGTGGCTGCCTATGGCGGCCCCCCTGGCGGGGGCTCTGGCCGCCTTCCTTATCGCCGCGCTTTACAATTACGCCACCGAGGGCAGCCAAAAGCGGTTTATTAAATCCGCGTTCAGCCAGTACCTGAGCCCCGCGGTAATCGAACAGCTTTTGGACAACCCCAGCCTGCTGAGCCTGGGAGGAGAGCGGCGGGAAATCAGCATCTTTTTTTCCGATGTTCAGGGTTTTACCACCATTTCGGAAAAACTCGACCCCGCCCAATTAACCGAGCTTCTAAACGACTATCTCTCGTTTATGACCGATACGATCCTTGAGTCCGGGGGAACCATCGACAAATACGAAGGAGACGCCATTATCGCCTTCTGGAACGCGCCGGTCAATTTTAAGGATCACGCCGCCCGGGCGCTGGAGGCCTCCATGCTCTGCCAGAAAAAGCTCGCCGAACGGCAGGAGTTTTTCGCGGAGAGATACGGCTGCCTCCTCCCTACCCGCATCGGCCTCAACACGGGATACGCGGTGGTGGGAAACATGGGTTCCAGCAAGCGGTTTGATTATACCATGCTGGGGGATTCGGTGAATCTCGCGGCCCGGCTTGAGGGTCTTAATAAACAGTTCGGCACCTACCTCATGTGCAGCGGGGAAACCTTCGCCCAGGCCCGGAAGCCGGCGGGCGGTGGAAAAGGCGCCCCCTCCCGGCGGGCCTTTTACGGCCGTATGCTTGCCCAGGTTGCGGTGGTGGGCAAAAAAGAAGCAGTTACCGTCTACGAGCCCATGACGGAAGAAGAATTCCGGGGCCGGGAGCTTATACTCCGCCGCTTTGACGAGGCCCGGGATATTTTTTATCAGGGACAATTCGCCCGGGCCCTTCCCCTTTTTGAAGCCCTGGCGGAACAGGACCGGCCCGCGTATTTTTATGCGGAACAGTGCCGGTATTATATAGAACGGCCCGCCGACTGGAAGGGCTATTGGCAGGCGACAAGCAAGTAATCCAGGGCATCCGCGCCGCCGGTCCGCGAAAGAAAAAACACAGAGAACGCAGGGCGGGGATGGGGAAGCCTGCTGAGCAAACTGAGCTTGTTCCAAAACCCGGTTGGTTTTGAAACAAGCTCTTGGAAAAGCGGTCAAATGCCCGCTTTTCCATGTAAATCTAAGGTTGCTGTTCCAAAAACTGAAGTTTTGGAACAGCCGCAGTTTTCAGAAGGAGTGTTATATGAGAGTAGAATACATCAATCCCTTTGTGGAGGCCACTTTTAATGTGTTAAAGGAAGTTTTGAACACAGATATTAAACGGGGGGAAATCTACCTGAAGCCCACGACCATGTCGATTATGGGCGTTGCCGCCCTGGTAGGCCTTGCGGGGGATGTAGAAGGGCGGGTTCTTTTTGATATGACCAAAGAAACGGCCCTTGAAGTTTCGGGGGCCATGAACAATGAAAAATTTTCGGTCTTTGATGATCTGCCCAAGGCGACCATTCAGGAGCTGGCAAATATGATTACCGCCCAGGCGGTTACCAAACTCCACGATCTGGGTTTTAAATTTGACCTTACCCCGCCGGCCCTCTTTACCGGTGAAAACATGGAAGTTTCCAGCAATCTTGGAGAAGTGGAAGCCCTTATTGTGCCGATGGAAGTGGGACCCGGTACCAAGATTGAGGTAAATGTCGCTATCCGCGAGCGGATAAAATAATTTTTTGTGAAGTAATGGCCGTTTGAGGCGGTTTACCACAGTTTCCCCTGAGGGGGGAAACCTGAAGCTGTTGTTCGAAGCGGAACACTGGGCGGGATAAATCCCGCCCGCATTGAAAGGGTGCTGCGGCCGTTAGTGGTTCCTGGCCCTGCGGAATTTTGTGAATTAACGCCGCTACGCGGCGCTTTAAGTGGGGCGGTTAGCTCAGTTGGTGAGAGCACTAGCTTGACATGCTAGGGGTCGTGGGTTCAAGTCCCCCATCGCCCAAAAAAACGTCGTCTGAAAAGACGGCGTTTTTTTTTGGAAATCGCAATCTTGAAAAACCGCGAAAGCCAATTTTATTGAACCGAAGGTTCGTAATAATCGGTTTTGAAATTGGCTAAACTTTTTTCTTTTAGATGGACAAAGGTTCTGAAAAGTGTTTATCATGCGGTAAACAATCATTGTTCGGTGAGGGATAAAAAATGAAAAAGATTTTGACAAGAATTTTAACCGGGTTTTTCTTGACCGGAGCATTGTTGTTTTCAGCATGTAAGAGTGATACCGGGGACCCGAAATTCCATGTTTATATCGCCTTTGGGCAATCGAACATGCAGGGACCCGGCGCGATTGAAGATGAGGACAGGGCAAATGTAACAGACCGTTTTAAGATACTCAATGTAATTGCCGATACCTACGCCGGTGAAAGCCGGGCAAAGAGCCAGTGGTATACGGCGGCGCCGCCGCTTATTATTCCGGACAGCGGATTAACTAATTGGCAGGGAATTCCTATCGGCCTCTCGCCGGTAGGTAACTTCGGGTGGACCCTTACCCAGAGCCCCAGGGTCCCGGCGGATCTTACCATAGGCGTGATAGCCGTAGCCAACGGCGATCTGGGGCTTGCCTCGTTTTCCAAGGATAACGCCATAGTACAGGGTTATTACAACAGCTCGGCAAGCGATACCGTAAAGCAGGGCATAAACAGGTACAAGGCGTACAGCACCGGCGGGAATGGATACGATGGCCTGTATCAGGCCATTGTCCGGAATGCAAAACTTGCCCAGGAGACCGGCGTGATTAAGGGCATAATAGTCCATCAGGGTGAAAGCGGAATAGCCAATTCCGGAACTATAGACGGTTTTACCTGGGGGACCATGTTTAAGGCCATTTACGATGATTTACTTGCGGACCTGGGGCTTCCGGCTAATTCCATCCCCATTATTGCGGGGCAGACCTACGGCGGCCAGGAGAATACCAGCATCGGCGGGGCGGGAAGAACGGACGGCGCTCTGGCCAGCGAAGAAGCTTTACGGACGGCTACCGGCCTTCCCAATGTTCATTTGATAAGCAGCGCCGGGCTGCCCGGCAGAACCAATTTACAGGGTGGGTACGACTATACTCATTTTAGCGCCGCGGGAATCCGGGGCCTTGGATTGAATTATGCCAATAAAATGATTGAGCTGGTTTATTGACGAACGGAGCGAAATCGCGACCGTGCTTGCACGGGCATGATTGAGTGAGTGAGGAAACGAAGGGTTTAATACCCCGTGGCTTGCCGCAGAAGCCGCCGCAGGCGGCGGGTGCAGGGCTTGCCCTGCGGTATTAATACCCTTCATCCGTAAACCGGCGGGCGCAGTATCAGCGAACTTAGAGCCTTTTACAAAACCAGCCGGGTTTTGTGAAAGGCTCTTGAAAGTTTATCGCTTTACATCGGCCTGGGTAATCGACAATTTTCCGTTCGCTTTCCGGGTGGCGATTTTTTTGAAATAATCAAAATACTTCTTGTCGGTTACCGCGATA
>JAISAN010000208.1 GCA_031266635.1 Treponema sp.
GGGGGGGGTATAAGTCTATATTATATAAAGAATTACGTACATCCCTTTTCATCCGTTTCCTTCCCGAATATCCTTTTTAATGTAACCAAGATATACTATATCATTCTGTTTCAATAAAAACAAGTGCCCGTAGTGTATCCGTCGATCTTGACCATTATCTACAAGCGGAAGCGCCCCTTTTTCTCCTTTATTCGAAAGTCTGGTTTAATACCTCGCGGCTTGCCGCGCGGAGGCTCATTCGCTGTTTTTACTTTTATCAAGGGGCAAAAAACCCGCTTATACGGGGGAGGTGTTACCTGATCGTTATAATACGCTCAATGTTTCGTGGCCGTATTAGGCGTCCTTGCCGCGGGGCCAGGCGGTTGTCAGCCCGGAACCGCCGCCAACAGCCCAGCTTTTTCAAGTTCCCGTCTGAGGTTTTCCATCTGTGCCGGGGGGGAAGGTTTGTTGGGCAGGTAGGGGCCGCCCAGTTCCCGGCCCCGGAGATTGGCGCAGTCTTTGGCGGCCACGGGAAAGGTGGATTTATCCGTCATAAGCCGGATGGGGTTCAGACGGTACTGGGCCTCCAGGGCGGCCTTCTTGTTCCCCGCCATAAATAGATCGTAGATGGGACAGGCCAATTCCGGCATATAATTTGCCGTGGAACAGACCGCCCCCACGGCCCCCACTTCCAGGCCGGGGTAGATGAGGGTGTCTTTTCCGACCAGCACCTTAAACCCCAGTTCCCGGTTGCGGCGGATAAACTCCATAGTTTCGGTGAGGTCCCCGCTTGAGTCCTTTATTCCCACAATGTTGGGAAGGCGGCGGGCCAGATACTCCACCACCGCCTGGCTTATGGGGTAGCCGGTCCGGCCGGGGTTGTTGTAGAGCAGGACCGGTACATCGGGCACCGATTTGGCAATGGCCTCAAAATGGCCGGTCAGTTCATCGTCCGTGGGTTTGATAAACATGGGCTGCAATACCGATACCCCCCTGGCGCCGAGGCGTACCCCCAGCCGGGCCAGGCGGACGCATTTGCCGGTTCTGACAGCCCCCACGCCCATATACACCGGAACCCGATCCCCTGTCTGATGAACAATAATTTTGAGGATCTTTTCCATCTCGTCTTCCTCAAGCATATAAAATTCACCGTTGGAACCAAAGGCAAGAATGCCGGATATACCCGCCGTGATCATATAATCAATATGATTCCGCAGGGTCTGTTCGTCCGGCTTTTCATCCGCCGTAATAGGGGTAACAATGGGAGGGATTATCCCTTTGATAAAATCGGTATTCATGGTTTGTATTTATTTCCCTATTTTCGCACCCGACACTTTGGCGTAATACCGGGCCAGGGCGCTGTGATCATCCTGTCCGAAACCATCGGCGTGGAGGGTCTCCATCATTTCCCGCACCAAGGCCGTCAGCGGCAGGGGCGCGCCTACCCCGTGGCCGGTGTCCAGGGCGTTAGCCAGATCTTTGATGTGGAGATCGATTTTAAAACCCGGCTTGAAATTACTTTCAATCATCATGGGCGCTTTGGCGTTGAGCACGGTGGAACCCGCCAGCCCTCCTCTGATGGCCTCAAAAACAAGCTGGGGGTCCACCCCCGCCTTTTTCACCAGAGTCAGGGCCTCGGCTACTGCGGCGATGTTGAGGCCCACCACAATCTGGTTCGCCAGTTTGGTGGTATTCCCCGCGCCGATGGCCCCGCAGTACACTGCGGTAGACCCCATGTTGAGGAGGATGGGCTGTACTTCCTCAAAGACCGTCTTATCGCCGCCAACCATGATCGCCAGGGTTCCGTCTATGGCCTTGGGTTCGCCCCCGGAAACCGGCGCGTCGATCATTTTGATTTTTTTGGCGGCGCAGGCCTTTTCCACTTCCTGGCTTGCCAGGGGGGCGATGGAACTCATGTCGATAAGGATGGTTCCCGGCTTCGCCCCCTCAAGAATTCCCTTTTCGCCAAGGACAACGGCCTTAACATGGGGCGAGTTGGGCAGCATGGTAATCAGTACCGGCGTTTGGGATGCGGCGTCCGCCGTGGAAGAGGCCGCTTTTGCCCCGGCGGCGGTTACGTTGTCAACATTCTCTTTGTTGATGTCAAAGACCACAAGCTCATGTCCCGCCTTGAGCAGATTTTTCGCCATGGGTTTTCCCATGATGCCTAAACCGATAAATCCTATTTTCATATATTACTCCTTGAAAAATATTTTCCCTTACTTTGTGAGAGAACCAACCGGGTTCTCGCGGACTAAAGTCCGGCACAAGTCCGCTATCTGACCATACAGGGTTTTTTCGAATCAAATTTCCAGTTCGGAATAAGGTATTGCATAGCCATAGCGTCATTACGATCCCCTGAATCAAGTTTTTTATATAACTCATGGGCCTTCATCACCGCATCCATGTCCAGTTCCAGGCCGAAGCCCGGCGCACTGGAAACATGAATTTTACCGTCCCGGATACGGAGGGGATTTTTAGTCAGATACTGCCCGTCCTGCCATATCCAGTGGGTATCCATGGCGGTGATGTTCCCCGGCGCCGCCGCCGCGCAATGGGCAAAGATGGACAGGGAAATATCAAAATGATTGTTTGAATGGGAACCCCAGGTAAGACCCCAATCGTTAAGCGCCTGACCTATGCGGACAGAACCGGCCATAGTCCAAAAATGCGGATCCGCCAAAACAATGTCCACGGATTTTTCCACCGCGGCGTGGTAGAACTGCCGCCAATCGGTGGCGATCATATTGGTGGCTGTGGGGATACCGGTAGCCATTTTGAATTCCGCCATAGTCTCCCGGCCCGAATAGCCCCGCTCGTTACCGCAGGGGTCCTCCGCATAGGTAAGGGGCGATCCCTTGCACAGCCGGACAGCCTCTTCCAGAGACCAGGCCCCGTTGGGATCGATGTTTATCCGGGCATCGGGGAATTGTTTTGCCAGCGCCTCAATAGCCTGCATCTCTTTTTCACCGGAAAGAACACCGCCTTTCAGTTTGAAATCTTTGAAGCCGTAAAACTCCTTTGCCGCCTGGGCCTGCTGCACAATAGCTTCTGTTGTCATCGCGGGCTTTCGCCGCTGGGCAAACCAGGGATTGCTCCGGTCATTTTCGTCGATGTAGGGAAGTCCGGTCTTTTTGCCATCGGCCTCGTAAAACAGGTAGCCCAGAACCGTAACATCTTCCCGCTGCCGGCCGTCTCCCAGCAAGTCGCAGACCGGAAGTCCTAAAAACTGCCCCATCAGATCCAGGAGGGCCGCCTCAACAGCGGTTTCCGCGTGAACCACGTCTTTAAGGTTCGCCAGGGAAAGGTTTTGCAGCCCCTCGCTGTTCCGGGCGGATTTTTCGTGAAGGTGTTTTAACGATTGGACAATGGAACGATATTCCCCGATACTCCGGCCTTTCACCAGGGGAACATATTTTTCCAGCGCATGGGTGATGGCGTCCCCCCCGTGAACCTCCCCTACTCCGGTTTTGCCTGAACTGTCTTTCAGGATCACAATATTCCGGGTAAAAAAGGGAGCGTGGGCGCCGCTTAACGAAAGCAGCATACTGTCATAGCCCGCCACAGGGATAACCTGCATTTCGGTGATGATCGGTAAAGTACTATTCATATTTTTTCTCCTTTTGTATCGCTCAATTCCAAGCGCCGCGGCGCGTAAATCAACAACCGCGCGGCAGAGTACCAACCTATGATTCAGCGCGGTATGAAACCCTCAATACGAATCAAAGCTTCGGTGAGACATTAGACTCTGCCGTAAACAGATTATCATCTTGATCAAAAGTGATTTCCTCCGGTTCTCCCAGAATTTCTACCAGCGGATTTCCCTTTGCTTCTTCCAGCAAATTTTCCGATATTTCAATAAGATCCATACAAAGGGTGTTTTTTACCCTAACCAGTCTGACATCCCTGAAATCATCAATATTGCATGTTTTTATCGCCGACTTGATGGCAAGTTTATCATTATTTAAAACCATAGGTATTTTTACACTGACAGGTACTGTTGAGGTTAGACAATTCGGATAGGTTTGTTCAAAATCAAATTTATCAAACGCCCTTTTGGTTGTAAAATCCAAAATGCCGATGCCATTTCCGTTGCCTTTGGTTTCTTTGGATAAATCAAGAGCTATAATTCTGGTAATCCTCTGTGTATCCGAACCTGATTTAATAAACGGTGTAGCAAACGGCGTATGGAAACGTCCCACAATATTATTGTCAAATCCACTACCGCTGATATTTTTGCCAATTTCATCAAGAATCAAAACATCCAAAGGATTAAAGTGGAATTTCGGCGTCATTGTCTTTGCTTCTGCCTGTAATGCCGGTTCAATTTCCAGAAGTTTTTCTCTTTCTATTACTTCTACCCGGTAAGTCTCATGATAAGGATTTTCCATCAGGGCTACCGAGAAAAAAATTTTGGGAAACTTTAGAACCTCTGTCGCAACCGCTACAAAATTTTCTTCAAGCTTCCCAATACCACGACGATGGCAATTCTCCGCGCTTTTCTGTTTGCCAAGACCTATGGCTATCATTTTTACACAGCCGCTTTCATACCGCCCGCGAAATCCCACATGGGGTTTTATCCTGTTTACAATAATGACACCGTCAGCGGCCCAGGCATTTTTATCCACAAACACCGGCAGGCCATTTGAAGCTGTCCCTATTCGTATAGTTTCCATGCTCGAAATAATAGGTGCTTCGGTATATTCTTCTGTTATACCCATACCTTCCACCATGGCCCGCTGTCCTTCGGCGGTTGCACCACCGTGGCTGCCCATAGCGGGGAAGATAAACGGTTGCCCGCCCGCCTTTTTTATTTCCCGGACAAGGGTCCGTAGGGCAAGAGGAAGATTGGTAACACCCCTGCTGCCGGCCGTTATTGCTATGCGCATCCCCGGTTTAATCTTGGTCAAAAAGCCGGAAGCACCAAGCTTGGATGAAAGGAGACTCTCAACGTCAGCTATTACCGGTCTATCAAATTTTTGCCGTATTTTTACAACACGCGGCAATGGAATATCACTCAAAATGTCTTCTATAAAGCTCATACTGACTCCTCATAAACCAACAGGATTGCCGAACAAACCGGATTAAAGAAAATCCGATTGGCAATAAACAACCGTCCCATCTTTAATGGTAAGCTGAGGAACCAATACCTGATTCCCCTGAACAGACGCCTGGTGACAGTCAAAAAAAGTACATTGTTTTTCTTCCACCTTAAAAAGAGCTACATCCGCCACGGTTCCTTTCCGCAGCGTTCCCATGTCCTGAACGCCCAGCCACCGGGCGGGGTTAATAGTTACCGTATCAATCACATCGTACAGGTCCATCCCCAGGGCAAGATATTTGCTTAACAGACGGGGAAGGGAAATTACCGGCTGCCGGTATACGCAGGACCTGTTGAGATCCGAACTGATTATATCGGGCAAAAAACCCTGTTTAATTGCAGGGAAAGCTACCTGAAAAAGGAAATTATTTTTCCCGTTACAGGCGTCAAAAATAACCCCCCGCTTCCGGGCATCATGAATTTCGGCTTTAATCATGCCGGAGTCCAGGATGTTTTTTTCTTCTCCGGCATACATGTGACAAAACACATCTCCTCCGCGCAGGAGGGATGTAATCGCCCCAATCTCCACATTTGGATCATTAACATGGACTACCACGGGCAGCCGGAGTTCTTCCGCCAGGCTTACCGCCTCCGCCAGAGGTTCAATGGACAGATGAAAGGGTTCCAGCACCGAAGCGGACATCCGAACCTTGAGCCCCACAATAACACTGAGGTACTTCTTTACCAGCAAACGGACAGCCTCCCCATCCCAAACGCCGGGGGCCTGGTTTTCGGGATGACGCGCTGTGACTAATCCCCCAGGGGCCACATGTAACAGGGCTTTTATGGTGGTAATTGAAGAACACACATGCTGCCGGTAACAACTTTCAAAACCCGCGGTCCCTGCGGTCCCCGCATCGACGCAGGTAGTAACCCCATTGGGCAGACAGAGAATATCGGCATCCACCGCCACATCAGAAACCGCCGAAAAGCAATGGAGATGAAAATCAATAAGCCCCGGAACTACAAGGCATCCCGCGGCATCAATCACCAGCGGGAAATCAAAATCTCCGGGATCAACAATCTGAGAGCCCGCGATCGCAATATCCCCAATCTCTTTTCTTTTGGTCAGAGGATCGTAGATCAAGCCGTTTTTTATCAGTATCTTTTCCATGGGCTTATCCTTATCTCCGGGTTTTTCCTTGTTCATGGTGAAACATTTTGTACGGCGGTCAACAGGGAATCAATCAGCTTATTGTCGAGATTCTGACGGGCCAGATCATACACGCTGCTTGCCCGCCGCTGTATTTCTTCCTTTACCGCCGGGGTAAGACTGATAATCCTGGTGCCGCTGTTTTCTACGGTTTTTTTATCTGCGGCGATGCTTTCATCCGCCAATTGCCGGGTATATACAACGGACTCATTCACACATTGATCAACCAGGTTTTTAATATCCCCAGGAAGACTGTTATACAGATTGTTGTTCATCAGAAATACGAGAATATGAGGCAGATGATCCGATTCGATAATATAACGCTGAACCTCATAAAATTTATTGGCCACCAGAAGCATATAAGGACATTCCATGGCATCAATGATTTTTTGTTGTAAACCAATATAAACTTCCGAAAAATCCATAGCCAGGGGATTGGCGCCCAAGGCCCTCCAATAGGCAATATGATAGGGATCCTGGATTACCCGCATTTTAAGGCCCCGAATATCATTTACCGAATTAATCGGAATATTGGAGGCCATTTCCCTGAACCCGGCGTCGGCAAAGCCCATTAGCTTAATGTTCTTTGGCTCGCCATAGAGATTCAGAGCGTCAATGAAGGAATGATCATCCAGCACCGTTCTCATCACCTCAATATTCGGAAATGCATTAGGCAAATCAAAAACGCTGTATTCTTTTACAAAAGAAGTAACGCCGGTGGTAATGGTGCTGCAAAAATCATTGGAACCGTTTATTAAACCTTGAATTTGTTCCGTGTCATTGCCAAGCTGTCCACCGGGAAAGATATTGACCTTAATGGTCCCGTTACTCCGGGCCTCGATCAATTCTTTAAATTTCTCAAACATTTTGTAATTCAGTGTTTCTTCCGAAACCGCCATAGCCACAGTCCAGGAATAAGTCCTCGCGGCCTTTTGACTATCGGCCCGGCGGCCGGCGGCGGCAGTGAACGGGCGGAATCCCAAACCTGTCAACAACAAACCCGCTACCAAACCCGTCAACAACAGGCCCGCCAGTATAACTACCGATACTTTTTTTGACAACATGATTAACCTCCTCAAAATATTAAAAATACCGTGGGTCGGCGCTTAACCGAGCCCCGGTAATTTCAGACTGAGCCAGGGAACAAAAGATATAAACAATAACGCGATAAGAAACGAAATAAGAAAGGGAATAGCCGCCCGGGCAATTTTTAACATCGGAATCCCGGTCATGCTGTTGGCCACATACAGATTGATCCCCATGGGGGGCGTTACCATACCAATAGCCAGGTTTGCGGTCAGCATGATACCAAAATGAACAGGGTGCATCCCTATAGATAGGGCCACAGGCATCAGTATGGGGGTCAATACCATGATGTTGGGAATATTATCCATGATCATTCCGAAGATTAAAAGAATAAAATTGATAATAAGGATTATCAAAACCTTACTGGAAAAATTTGACAGAATCACCTGGCTTATCTGCTGGGGATACTGCAACAAAGCCATAACCCTGCCAAAGGCGATAGCGGCGCTGATGATAAACAGGACGAGCACATAGGTCCTGACCCCCTCAACAATCAGGGTCCCCAGGTTCTTCAGCTTGATGGTTTTATATACAAAAAGACTGATCACCAGGGCATAAATCACCGAAATAGCCGCCGCCTCCGTAGGAGAGGCGATACCGCCGTAGATGCTTCCCAGGATAATAACAGGAGCCAGGAGCGCAAAAAAACTTTCTTTAAAAACCAGCCAAAAACCCTTGCGGTGTAATTCCTCGTAGGTAGCCTTTAGTTTTTCCTTGTCTTCCCCGTGTTTTTTACAGTAAATGTAGGCGCAAACCATAAGGCAGAATCCGATCAGAAGTCCCGGAATAATACCGCCAATAAACAGGGCCGATGGGGAAGCGCTGGTGATAGACGAAAATACAATATAAGAAATACTGGGAGGAATGATCACTCCAAGACCGCCGGCAACGGTAACAATGGCGGTTGCAAAAATTTTGTCATACCCCAGGCCGACAAGAAAGGGAATAGTCATGGCGCCCACCGCGGAGACCGTGGCCGCGGAAGAACCGGAAATGGCAGCGTAAAACATGCAGGTTAAAATAACCGCGCAGGGGAGGCCCGCGGTTTTGTTCCCGACAAAATAGGCGAAAAAGTTGAAAAGCTTCTCCGAAATACCTCCACGGGCCATAATAATACCGGACAACATAAACATGGGGACTGCCAGAAGAGTAAAACTATCCATCCCGTTCACCATGCTGCGGATAGCCGTCTCTATGGTATAGGAAAAATCGGGGTTTATCAGGCTGGGAAGAAAGGTCATACCGCCAAACACCACCGCCATCGGAGCCCCGATGAGCATCAGAACAAAAAAAATCAGAAAAAATATACCGATAGCCATGTTATTTGCCTCCCCGGTCTTTTCTTAATTCCAGTACCAACACCTGAAGAGATCGGAAGATCGCCAAGCCGAATCCCGCTACCGGGGTAATATAGACATACACCATTGATATTTGCAGGGTTCCGCTTACCTGACCGGAAGCGGCAACCCCCCGGAGTACCGCAATAGAAGCCCTGAAAGCTAAAATTAAAAACCCAATAAGGATGAACTGTACCACCCAGGCGAGGATGGATTTTACCTTAGGGGAAAAGAGCTGAACCAGGGCATCCAGGGCAAGGCCGTTTTTACGGCGAACCCACCAGCCAATACTGAAAAAACAGGAATAAATCAAGCAAACTTTGCAGATTTCATCACTCCAGGTCAAACTGGTATTGAAAATATACCGTAATACCACATTGGCGCTTGTTAATGTCGTTAATACACATACGCAGATGAGCAAAATTGCCTCTTCCAGATACAGATCGAGCCATTTCAGTACTTTCATCGTTCCCTTCCTCCTTCTGTTTAATTCTCATATCCCTGCGCTAACCTTAGTATCATATACCCTGTAAGATTATCTGTCAAATGAATTTTGATTTTTTTTGCTATTTTTTATTAATTTATAAATTAATTTGATATTTTATTGAGGATATTGAAAAATTTTAAAAAATATAGCCAAACATCAAAAAAGAAACTATACTATTTCCAATGGACAACGATAAATACAACATCAAAGCGGTAATGCGATGCCTTAAAATCCTCGATCTCGCGGCTTCGGTGGATCATCCCCTTAGTATTAACGAAGTCTGTGAAGCGCAAAATCTCAACGTCAATATGGCCTTTCGGATGCTTTCCAGCCTGGTGTCCTCGGGATTTATGGTGAAGGATGAACGGACTGGGCTCTATGCGGTTTCCCTCAAGGCCCTGCAATTATCCCGGAACGCCCTGTTGTCCCTGGATATACGGAAGATCACCATGCCTTACCTGGAACTCCTCTGGAACCAGTATCCCAAGGCAAATCTCAACATGGCGGTGTATCATGACGGGGAAATCTTGGTGATAGACCACATTGACAGCCAGGACATACCCCGGACCTATTTTACTCCGGGGAAAACTGTCCCTTTCCATTGTACGGGGCTGGGTAAAATTCTTACCTGTGAATTACCCGAAGACGAACTGGACGCGCTGATAGCCCAAAAAGGACTGAAGGGTTTTACCGAAAAGACAATCACCCAGGCGGATGTCCTAAAGCGGGAACTTGTCCGGGTCCGGTCCGACGGTCTTGCTCGGGACCGGGAAGAATATATCCTCAAGGACAACTGCAACGCGGTTCCCATTCGTAACAATGAAGGAAAGATCAGCGCGGCCATCAGCCTTACCGCCTTTGAAACGTATATGTCAGTGGAAGAAATCGAGGCGACCATCCCGGCCCTGCGGAATACCGCCCAGCGCATCTCCTCCCTGGCGGGTTTTCATGACGGAATCTAATAAGGGGAATGGTTATCTGACCCGGTCCAGGTTAAATCGCTGAAATTTATGGAACCCGCTTGACATTATCGTTTTCTCCCGGTACAGTAATGAAATAAATACATATTAAATCTATGTATTTTATATTATATAAAAAGCGGTCAAATGTCCGCTTTTTCCTATTATCTGAACAAAAGGAGAATCAGTATGAAAAACGGAACGGAATGGGCGCGTGTGGTACGGAGAAGCTTGGGTTTCCTCCTCATCTCCCTGAGCCTTATGGCCGGAATTTTCTTTGCCGGCTGTACCGGGAAGAAAACAGCCGCCGCGGCCGATGGGGTGGTGGAATTCAAGTACCCCGAGTGGGTCTATTACGACCTTGTCTATCTGGCCGAAGATCTGGGGTACTTTGAAAACGCCGGCGTGCGGCCCCGGTATGTGGGACAGATTGCCGCGGGCCAGATGATTCCCGCCCTGACCACCGGCGATCTGGATGTGGCGAACCGTCATACCCCGCTGGTAGTGGCGGCGGTGGCTTCCGGGGCGGACATCAAAATTTTCGCCGCCGGCAGCAAATCTACCCGGCAGGACCCCCACATGAAGTATTTTGTCCGGGCCGATTCGAACATCACCTCCATCAGGGATTTTGAGGGGAAGACCCTGGGGATCAACAGCTTCGGGGCCTGTTCCGAATATGTGACCAAAAAATACTGCCTGGATAACGGGGTTGATCCCGGCAGTATCAGAATGATTACCGCCCCGGATTCGGAACAGGAAGTGCCGTTGCTCCGGGGCGATACGGATGTGGCGATTATCCATCCCCTTTCATCGGGCCGGGCCAGCGCCAACACCCAGGACTTCCGGCTCCTTTTCAGCGACTGGGACATTGACGGCGGCATCAGCGGCATGTGCCCCTATTCGGTGAGCGGGAAATTCCTCGCGGAACACCCGGAGGCGGTGGCGGAACTGACCGCGATCCTTTCGCAGGCGGCCCAATGGAACAATACCCACCGGGAGGAGGCCCGGACGCTCATGGCGAAACGGTTCGGCTTCAAACTGGAAGAAACCGAGATGTTTGAATTTTATGAGGATCAGATTATCCCGGCCCTGAATATCCAGTATTGGCTCGACCGGCTTGAAGCGGAACAGAAGCTCGTCCCCGGCCAGGTAAAGCCGGAACAGGTCTACACCAACCGGCTCAATCCGGCGGACAAGGCGTAAGGCGTGGTAAAAGTTCAGGCCCGGCAGGTACGGCGGGAATTTCAGATTAAAAACCACCTGGGGAACCGGGAGACCCTTTCGGTATTGAAGGATTTTAATCTGGACATTGGGGAGGGGGAATTCCTCTCCCTCCTGGGCCCCTCGGGCTGCGGGAAATCAACCTTCCTCAATATTTTGGCGGGTCTGGACAAATACGACGGCGGGGAGATTTTGGTTGATCAAAAGGAACTGCGGCAGCGGAGTTTTGACCGGGGCATCGTGTTTCAAAGCTACGCCCTGCTTCCCTGGCGGACGGTGATCAAAAATCTGGAGATGGGCCTTGAAATCCGCCGGATCCCCAAAAAGGAACGCCGTCGGATCGCCCGGCAGTATCTTGACCTGGTGGGGCTCGCGGCTTTTGAAAACCAGTACCCCCACCAGCTTTCCGGGGGTATGCGGCAGCGGGTCGCCATCGCCAGGGTGCTGGCCTATCACCCGGATCTGCTCCTGATGGACGAACCCTTCGCCGCGCTGGACGCCCAGACCAGGGAGACCTTGCAGATTGAACTGCTGCGGATCTGGGAGGCGGACAAAAAAACGATCCTTTTTGTGACCCACAGTATTGATGAGGCGATCCTCCTGTCCGACCGGGTGGCCTTTATGAGCGCCCGGCCGGGGTATATCAAGGAAATCATCAATATCGATCTGCCCCGGCCCCGGACCGAGGACATCAGGAATTCCGCGGAATTCGCCCGGATCAGAAAAAACGTCTGGGAGCTTTTGCAGCATGAGGTCCTCAAGGTGCAGAGTTTCGGAGGCTACCTGTGACCCTGCCCAAAACCCTGCCGGAACGGCTTGCCGATCTGTTCAGCCGCAGCATCGGCCTTTTGCTGTTTATCGCTCTCTGGGAAATTGCCCCCCGGCTCGGCTGGGTCCGGGCGGCGTATCTCGCCCCGCCCTCGTCGGTGTTCCGGGCACTGTACCTTCTGGCCCGGCGGGGGGAACTGTCGCGGCATTTTTTCATCAGCCTCCAGCGGGTAGTGGTGGGCCTGCTGGTCTCCACCGTGACGGGCGTGGCGCTGGGGCTTTTTATCGGGTATTTCAAGCGGGTTGAACGGGTTCTCAACCTGCTGTTCCAGTCTTTCAGGCAGATGTCCGCCTTTGCCCTGTTTCCGGTGTTTATCCTCCTGTTTGGTTTGGGGGAGCTTTCCAAGACGATAATCATTTTTTGGGCGAGCCTCTGGCCGGTTCTGCTCAACACCAGTTCGGGGGTCAAAAATGTGGACAAGGTGCTGATCCGGTCCGCCCGGTCCATGGGGGCTTCCCGGGCCTATATCTTTTTGCGGATCATCATTCCCGCGGCGGCGCCGGAGATTTTTACCGGCATACGGCTGGGGGGTTCCTACTGCGTCATGGCGGTGGTGGCGGCGGAGATGATCGGCGCTACATCGGGGCTGGGCTATCTGGTGCTGTATTCGGAGGAGACCTTTAATGTCCCCGAAATGTACGGGGGAATTGTGGGGCTCGCGGTGTTGGGGATCGGGCTGAACTGGGCGCTCCATGCCCTGGAGCGGTTTTTCACCTCCTGGAAAGAAGACATTCATGAGTGAGCGCCGGGAATTACGGGAAAAGATCGCCGGGGAGGCGGAACGGCTGGGGCTGAACCTGCTGGGCTTCGCCAATGTGGAACGCTGGGGCCAGTTTCCCTACCCTCAGGAGAAGTTCTATCCCCAGCGGATCTGGCCCTGGTCCCGGACGGTGATTGTCGGGGGGATGCAAATATTCCTCCCCATGCTGGAAACGACCCCATCGGTGGTATATGCTGAACTTTACAATACCACCAACCGGCTTTTGGACGAGGCGGGGTACCGGCTGGCGAATATGCTCTGTACCCTGGGGTACAAGGCCCTGTTTTTCCCCCGGGACGGGTATGGGGACATTTCGGCGCTGGTGGAAAAACCGGAGGCGGCCTTTTCCCAGGTTATCGCCGCCCGTTTCGCCGGGCTGGGAACCATCGGGGCAAACCACTGCCTTCTTACCCCCGAATACGGCCCCCGGGTGCGTTTTGTGTCGGTGATCACCGACGCGGAGGTAGCGGCGAATCCCCTGCCGGAAGGGGAGCTGTGTATTCAGTGCGGGCGGTGTACACAAAACTGCCCGGTCAACGCCTTTACCCCGGTTCCGGATTCGGTAGTCGCCGGTATGGACCGGTACAAGTGCGCCAGGTATCACCAGTTTTTGCGAAAAGAAATGCGTTACCCCTGCGGGGTCTGTACGCTGGTCTGTCCCGTCGGGAAAGACCGGGCGGTCTACGGAGGCGCTTCGGTATCCGGGGAGGGGGTCTACCACACCCAGGATAAAGGAGCCCGGCGCAATTATTTATTTGCCGCGGCAAAGAGGAGATTTATTATGAGCAACGAAAATTACAAATTTGAGACCCTGCAAATTCACGTGGGCCAGGAACGGCCCGATCCCGCCACCGACGCCAGGGCGGTTCCCATCTATCAGACATCGTCCTATGTGTTTAAGGACCCCGCCCAGGCGGCGGGCCGCTTCGCCCTGACCGAAACGGGGAACATCTACACCCGGATCATGAACCCCACCTGGGACGTGTTTGAACAGCGGATCGCCGCGCTGGAAAAAGGCGTCGCCGCCCTGGCCACCGCTTCCGGGGCCGCCGCCACCACCTACGCGATCCAGAACATCACCCGCGCCGGGGATCACATCGTGTCGGACTTCCAGATCTACGGCGGCACCTTCAACCTCTTCGCCAATACCTTCAAGGACATGGGGGTGGAGACGACCTTTGTGGACGGCAGCAGGCCGGAAAATTTTGAAAAGGCCATAAAAGCCAACACCAAGGCCCTGTTCTTCGAGACCCTGGGGAACCCCAACGCCTCGGTGGTGGATATTGAAGCCGTGGCGGAGATTGCCCACAAGCACGGCATCCCCCTCATCGTGGACAACACCTTCGCCACCCCCTACCTTCTGCGGCCCATTGAATACGGCGCCGATGTGGTGGTCCATTCGGCCACCAAATTTATCGGCGGCCACGGCACCTCCATCGGCGGCGTGCTGGTGGATGCGGGCAAATTCGACTGGGCGGCGAATGATAAGTTCCCCGGCCTCAGCAAGCCCAATCCCAGCTACCACGGCATCGTCTTTACCGACGCGGTGAAGAATCTGGCCTACATCATCAAGGCCCGGACCACCCTGCTCCGGGATACCGGCGCGGCCCTTTCCCCCTTTAACGCATTCCTCTTCCTCCAGGGCCTGGAGACCCTTTCCCTCCGGGTGGAGCGCCATGTGGAGAACGCCCTCAAAGTGGTAGACTTCCTCAAGGAACACCCCCAGGTAGAACGGGTGAACCACCCGGCTCTGGTGGATCACCGGGATCACGCCCTCTACCGGCGGTACTTCCCCCAAGGGGGCGGGTCGATCTTCACCTTTGAAATCAAGGGCGGCGCGGAAGCGGCCAAGGGATTTATCGCCAACCTGAAGCTCTTCTCCCTGCTGGCAAACGTGGCGGACGTGAAGTCCCTGGTGATCCACCCGGCCTCCACCACCCATTCCCAGGTGGACGAAAAAGACCTGCTGGAACAGGGGATCAAGCCCAACACCATCCGGCTCTCCGTCGGCACCGAACACATTGACGACATCATTAATGATCTCAAGTCGGGGTTTGAAGGGGCGAGGTAAGAGAAGCGGGGGTTGTTCGGAAACTGAGGTTTCCGAACAACCCTATTATTGTTTTTAGTTTTTACAAAATCATAAGCTATCAATAAGAAAAGGTCAAATCAACCAGAATAAACGCCGGACGGCGTTTGTTGCCGGTCAGATCGGAAAAGGGGAAGGGAATGGCAACAACATCACCTTTTACAACCCGGCCCATGCCTCATCCTCTTCGGGGCTGTCCCAGTCTTTTGACAGGGCCGCTTCGCTCAACAGTGCGGTTTCGGGGATGGAGTTCAGGTGTTTTTGCCTCAAAGCCGAACATCATTGTAATATATTTA
>JAISAN010000269.1 GCA_031266635.1 Treponema sp.
ACCCTGCCGCTCGACTTGCATGCTTAAGACGCGCCGCCAGCGTTCGTTCTGAGCCAGGATCAAACTCTCCATGATTTTTCTTTCTATCGGTCCGTAGACCGGTAGATTATCACGTCAAGCGCCGGCGCTCCTTTCAAAGCACCGGCTCCTTCCCCTCTTCTATTCGCATAGCTTTTGCTTCCTTACAACTCCCCCGCGGCGGCCCTTTCGGAACCCCCGCGGAGTCGTCTCCCCCCTTCCCTATATTGCCAAATATCTCCGGCGGTCTCCCCTCCCGGGGCGCCGCCTCGACAGACCGTCTCCCGGCCCGCCCCCCTTCGGAACCTCAGGTCCCCAAGGGCAAGTTTGTAGAAATTACTCCGTCTTACCCGTCTTTGTCAAGCCCCCTGCCTCTTTAAACAGAAAATTTTCCCCGGCCGGTCAATAAACCGCCCCCGGAGTCTCGTCTCGCTGTTTTTGAAGCTCAACCCGACAAATACGGTATGACGATATTTGATGTCGTTCCAAAAACTGAAGTCTTGGAACAACCTCATTCATATACCACTTTTTCAAGCGGTGAAAATTACTATATAACAATAAAAATAAAAATGTCAAGCGATCTAGCGCTTTTTATCACTTTTTATTGTTCTTTTTGTACACGAAAAGATAATCGGCAAAAGAAATCACCGAGATAAGCGCCGAAACGCAAAAAATGATCAGAGCGGCGGTTTTAATGGCGGTATAAGCCGGTTCTTCCCCGCCCAGACGCCGAAAACTAACCGCCAACAGGGCGGCGGCGGCGGCTAATATATAGAAAACCGTCTTGATTTTTCCCCCCATCCGGGCGCCCATAGCAACGCCTTTTCTCAGCATCAGGTTACGGACAAACTGGACGCCAAATTCCCGGTAAAGGATCACCAGAAAGAGGGCCGCCGGAAAAATCCCGTCGATCACGAAACAGAGAAACAGGGTGATCTGCGTCAGGGTATCCGCAAAAGGGTCGTAAAGCTTGCCGAAATCACCCACTTCTTTCCGCTTCCGGGCTGCCATGCCGTCGAACATATCGGTAAGTTCCGCAATGATGAACAGGGCCCATAAAGCCGGAACAGTCCAGGGAGCAGCGTTTTCAAACCAGGGGACAGGAAGACCCGGCAGAAAATATATAATGAAGAAAAGAGGCGCCAGAATCAAGCGGAGGGTAGTAATTTTATCAGCCAGGGTCATGTGTTGAGTATGGGGACTGGTCCGGGGGCTGTCAAGCATTCGCTGGACGGCGGCTCTGTCCCCGCAGGGGCTGCCGGAGAGCAACGAGCCTCTCTCAGCTCTGTCCCCGGAACCGAGCGGCAATGCAGCCGGAATTTCCGCCAACCTTTTACCGGAAAACTCCATTCTGCCAGGAAGGTTGAAGGGACAGAGCCCCGTCAGCAAAAAAAACAGCCAGATTCGCCCCCGGAGGGATGGCATCCAGCGGAACAGTTCCCGCGATCTGTTGAAAAGTGATGCCAAAAGAACCCGGCCGGGAGTACCGGCCTTTTAACGAAGAATTCTCCGAACGCAGATCCGTGTAGAGCGTCTCGCCGTCCCGGCCGATGAGGGTAATCATGCCCCGCGCGGTCCCTCCAATGAGGGGATACCGGGGATGAAAGCTGATAAGGATCCCTTCCATATCCAGGGGGGACTGGGTTCCGCGCGTTTGGAATACCGCGGCAGCTCTGTCCCCCGCCGGAACCTCCGGGGCGGCTGTTTTGGCGGCCCGGACCTCCGTTTTACCCGGCCCGGCGGACAATCTGACGGAATACACATTATCCCCCTCACGATATATGGACATGAGCGGGGAACCGCCTTCGACAATCAGGGGAAAGCGCAGGAAGGAATAGCCCAGCCATACCACCAGAAGTCCTCCCGCCAGGATCAGAGGATAGGCAACGGTCCGGGGAAAACAGACGGCCAGGGCAAAGACCGGGACACAGAGACCGGCGGCGAGAAACAGGCCGCCCGAAAAAAATATTTCTCCCATCGAGACCACTATCGCCGCGGAAAAAGCGGCAAGGTCGCCGGAAAACACGCAAAAAATCAGGGTGAGGCGGCGGTTCCGGGAACGGATACTGATACCCCGCCTGAAAAGGATCAACACATAACCAAGGGTAAGGCCCGTCAGGACGCCGCTGACATAGAGGAGATCCCGGGCGATGGAAAAATTGCTAAATTCCATAGAGTTCTGCGTACTTCTTTTCAATATATTCCAGAAAGGGAATCACCGAAAGTTTCTCCCCGGTAATCTTCCGCAGCAGTTCCGCAGGCTCCAGACGGCAGCCCCGGCAGTAAATATGACTGTCCAGCCAGTCCCGGAGGGTATCGAATTTCCCCCGGCTTACCGCGTCATCAAAATCCGGCAGGTCGCTTTCGATTTTCCGCCGGATCTGCAAACCATAGAGGTTCCCCAGCGCGTAACTGGGGAAATACCCGAATGAGCCCATAGACCAGTGTACATCCTGCAGCACCCCATCGGCATCGGTCTCGCTTTCGACCCCCAGATATTCCCGGGAATATTCCCGCCATACCGCGGGAAGTTTTTCCGCCTCCAGCTCCCCGGAGATAAGCCGTTTTTCCAGTTCAAAGCGAAGGATAATATGAAGGGCGTAACTCACCTCGTCGGCGTCAACCCGGATGAGGGAAGGCTTTACCTCGTTTACCGCCCGGCAGAAAGATTCCGCGCTGACCCCATCCAACTGTCCGGGGAACGTTTCCTGAAGGACCGGGAAAAAGCCTTCCCAGAAAGGACGGCTGCGGCCAACCACATTTTCCCAAAAACGGGACTGGGATTCGTGAAAGGCCATGGAAGCTCCATCGGCAAGACAAGTACCCCGGAGTTCCGGAGCAAACCCGGTCTCATAGAAGGCGTGGCCCGACTCATGGATCACGGAAAAAACACCGGAAAGGAGATTGTCCGGGAAATACCGGGTGGTGATACGAACATCATGGGGACCCAAAGTGGTGGTGAACGGATGGGCGCTGGCGTCCAGCCGGCCCCGGTCCTGGTCAAAACCGAGATAATCCATCAGGCGCCGGTTGAACCGGGCCTGCTTTTCGGTATCAAACTGCTGGTTCAGGAAACCCGTATCCGGCGGGGAACAGCGCCTGATTTTTTCCAGCAGCGAGACCAGCCGTTCCCGGAGGGGCGCAAATACCGCATCAATTTCTGCGGCGGACATTCCCGGTTCATAAATGTCCAAAAGACCGTCATACCGGGCGCCGCCGCCGAACCCCCAAAATTCCGCCTTTTTCCGGGCAAAATCGATCATGATCTTCAGGTGGGGCAAAAAGGCGGCAAAATCGTTGTTCCGCCGGGCCTGAGCCCAGGCAGGCTGGGACAGCCCCTCCGCCCGAGCCGCGGCGGCAACAAAATCAGCCGGAAGCTGTACCGCCCGGTCGTATTTCCGGCGTAAGACCCTGAGAAAATCCCGCTCGATATCCGCGAGCCCTTCATCGCCCCGGGGATTATCGAAGGTGGACCCCAACCCGGCCAGCAGACGCCCGGTTTCCGGTTCCGTAAGCCGCCGGTGGGCGATTTCTTCCAACAGGGCCAGTTGTTCGGATCGTTCCTCCACTCCCCGGGAGGGCAAATAGGTCTCCTCATCCCACTGGAGAACCGCAATGGCCTTTTCCAGATGGTACGATTCCCGGTCCAGGGCATGGAGACGCGCTAAAGCTTCTTCGGATTTACCCATGACGCTGTTATATCCTTTCAGGCGGCTTTTTCATAGACCCGATCCGCGAGGCGGCTCGATACGGAAACCTCCGCATCTATGAAGGACCCCGAAGCATGGCCCCCGCCTTCCCATCAGGGCATGACGCTGAATTCCTGGACCACCTGAATTTCGGATTGAACCGCCGTGGAAGGAGCCGCTTCTTTGGCGGCAGTCAGGGCGGCTTCGACCAAGGATTGGGAATTGGCTACGCCGTACAGCGTAACCACATTATGCGCAACCAAGGCTTCAAGAAAATGGATAGGAATCTCCCGTTCATACATCACATGGTGTTTAACCTGCTGCCCGAGGATCAACTCTTTGAGCCGGGCGCAGTTCAGGGATTCGGTTTCGGGACTTATGCTGTGATCCCGGAGGTTTTTGATAATCTCCGCGCTTATGGCGGGGTGGAGGTACCCGGTATTCAAAGCCAGGTGATAATTCCCCGGATCTTTCCATTCAACATCAAAAAAATAACGATGGAAACCGGTACGATCCCTATCGCTCTGATCAAGAATCTGCCGGGCCCGCTTGTCATCGCAGTGAAAATAACTTTTAACCCGCTGTATCCTGATTTCAAAGGGAGCCACCAGAAATACCGTGATAACCCCGGGAACATCCCTGAAAATGACGCTGGTTCCCCGGCCGATAAACACACAGCTCCCCTCCTCCGCCTCGGTGAAGATGGCGGTTTTCAGATAATGGAGATAGTCATCCCGGTCCTGGGAAAGGGACGCCCAGAAAGACGGCTTCCGCTCGTCGTATTTTTCGAATTTGCGGCCCATAACTCCGTAGGATTTGATCCGCTCTTCCAGAGCCTGTTTGTCCACAAACCGGTAATCCAGCAGTTTTGCCAATTCATGGGCGGTTTCATCGCCCAGAGCCGCCAATTCGCGGGAAATGGTAATAATAGCCATAAAACCTCCTTAATAAGGGAGGCTTTCCCAAAACTTCAGTTTTTGGGAAAGCAACCGTAGATTTATGGGAAAAGCGGGCTCCAGACCGCTTTTTCAAAAGCCTTTCACAAAACTAACCGGGTTTTGTGAAAGGCTCAAGGCTCTGCATAATTTACAGCATAAAACAGATGAATAATCTTGTCAAAAAGGTATAAGAAAGCCCGGGGACAGAGCTGTATACGAACCACCACCGGAAGGAGTATTTTTATCCCATGAGCAAGAAAAATCTTATATGGAAAGAAGAGGAAAACAAAGAAGTCTTTCGGAGCCGGATTTTTTCTATCCGGGAAAGCGTCTGTAGATCCCCGGATAATAGTCGTGGAACCTATACGGTCATCCATTCCCCGGACTGGGTCATTGTGATACCGGTGCTAAAAACCCCACAGGGAGAAAAATTTGTCATGGTCCGGCAGTGGCGGCACGGCTCCCAGGAACTCAGCCTGGAATTTCCCGGCGGGGTTTTTGAAACAGGGGAAGACGCCGCCCAGGCGGCGGCCCGGGAATTACTGGAAGAAACCGCCTATAAACCGGGAACTATACAAAAAATCGGGGAATTTAACCCAAATCCGGCGATCATGTCAAACCGGGTTCATTTTTTTATGGCCGGCGATTTAGAATTTACCGGAAAGCAGGAACTGGACGAGGATGAATTTATCGAAGTTGATTTGGTAGACCCGGCGGAAGTATTCCGGAATCTGGGCCAGCCGCCCTATATTCATGCGTTAATGGGCGCCGCCTGCGCGCTCTATCTGCAAAAAACCGCCGGGAACACTCCATCCGGGTTCCCCGGCGGTTCAAACAAACATGAACAAACGCAGGTTTAGGGAAGAGGCGAATAGGCAGCGCCTGAATCCCACATACCCTGCCGAACTTCTCCGTCCAGGCTGGGAATATCCAGCACCATGCCGGGATGAATCAGATCCGGATTGTCCGGCTCCGGCATTTTGGACCTGTTGGCATTATAGATAAGCCGCCACTTGGTAGGATCTCCATAAGCCCAGGGCCGGCCGGCGATATTCCACAGACAATCCCGGGAAACACTCCAGGGTCTAACGGTATATCGGGCCGGAAGAGGGGCCGATTTCGAACCCTCTACATAAGCCAGGACATTAATGACCTGATTGGCCGCATCAATAGCCCCATCCCAATCTTCCACCGACCGGGCGGACAGGCTGGTCTCATAATATTTCTGCGCCTCTTCATATTCAACAGGATACCTTCCGGCGGCGCCATTTGCGAAAGCCCAGTCAAGCCGGGCCTTGGCGGCAGTGATCGCGTCATTGGTTTCCTTAATTTTCAACTGGAGGGCCACATATTCATCTGAAAGCTGGGCATACCGGACCGCTTCCGCCGCATAATTGGCGGATGCGTCATAATCGCCATACTCAAAGGACTCCTGGGCCAGGCTGGTCAACCGGGTACTTTCCAGAAAATACTTATTACTCCGCAAATCCTGGGGAATCTGCGGAACAGCGTCCGAAGATGCTGACGCCGCCAGGGAAACAGAAGGAAGAAAAACAGCGGGTTCCGGCAAAGTAGCGGGATCAAAATCCCATAAATAATACACTACATCGCTGAAATTCGAAAACCAAAGTCCCGATAAAGCCGGAATCTGGGGAACTTCCTCCCTGACCGGGGCTTCAAAAAACACCGGTTCCGGTAATTCATACTGGGCAAAAGCCTGCTGTATGCCAACAATCAGCGTGATAAGTAATAAAAGACCTGCCTTGCGGTTCATGACTCGCCTCCTTCCAAAATCAATTCAGCTTGTTTAGCGGTTTCTTCACTTTCAAGTATTTTCTGTTCAGCTTCCCGGATTGCTTCTTCGGCATCCCGGCGTTTCTCCGCCGCGGTTTTACCAATTTCCGTAAACTGGGCCTCCGATTGGCTGTACAAAACCGCCGCATCCTCATATTTTTCCGCTTTCACGAAAGATTCCGCCTCATTATAATTTGCTGAAGCGGCATCAAATTCCGTCTTTAAGGCCACATTCGCCTTGAGGCCCAAAGCCTTTTGGCGTTCCTGATCGGCGGCACGCCCTCTTTCGGCAGCATAACCTGACCAGGCCGCCTTGAGCGCCAAACTGTACCGGAGCCCCGCCTCCTCCGCCCCATTTAGTGCATCTTCAATATTTCCCGCCTTGTATGCATCCGCTGCCGCCAAACCAATCTCATCGGCCTTGTTGAAATTATCAGGATCATACGAGATAAAATCCCGGTCTACAATTTCCATCCGCTTGTTATAGGCATCGCCCCCGGTTTTGAGAGCCAGATACCTGGTACGGGCCAGATTCCAGGTGTCTTTCGCGGCATAATAATCTTCCCCTTCATACTGGGCCAAAGCCTGCACCACCACCCGATCCGCGTCAAGAAGATAATCCGGAAAAACGTCACCCAGGCCCGTCCCAACAGCTTCGTCCCGGGCAACAACTATTTCGTCCTCCCGATCCTGGGCGTATAAGGGGATAACCTGTTTAAAAAGATTATCGTAGGTATCAGCCAGCGTTGTATACTGGACCGCTGCCTGCCGGACTTCATCTTCAGTACTTCTGGGCAGTTCACCGGTGGAAACATATTGAGATTCCACATTTTCCCAATCACTGGGGAAATATGATACGCTCTCGAAATCGGAAGCCCGTTTTCTGGCCTCTTCCATCCGGGCAATCGCCTTGTTCAAGTCATCGAGCGATGCCTGGGAAGGCCCTTCCGCAGTTACCGCCAGCGGCTTATCAGGAGGGGCTGCTGGGGTTTCTTCCGGGGTACTTTTACAGGAAATAATAAAAAAAAGCACGGATACTGGTAATAAAACAGCCAATATATGATGATTTTTCATAACCACTCCTTAAATCCTCCAAATGAATATAAATAAACTTAAATTCAAGGTAGCCGTTCCAAAAACTGAAGTTTTGAAACAGCCTCACTTATAATTGAAATTCAAGGCCGTTTCCCAAAACCTAAAATCTTGGAAAATCCTCAATTAAATTATACCTTAAAAAGAAAAGTCCTACAAGGGAAATGGTACAAAATAATAGATTTGTTCGGAAACTTCAATTTTTGCGCACAAAACCGGTTACTTTGGGGACAGAGCTTGTATTTTCTCGCGTGAACCGGGATTCATTAACCGAAGCCTGAACTTATCGAACACGTCCAATGAACCTCTTCAAAATTTGACATTCTGAAACAAGCTCTGGTATATATGGTTAGAGAGGTTTTTATGCCGGATATTACGTTTGATATTATAAAGCATTACGGAATTTTGTCGGAAGAAAAGGGAGGATGGAGAAAGGAGATCAATCTGGTCTCCTGGAATGGCCGGAATCCCAAATTTGATATTCGGGACTGGGCGCCGGGGCATGAAAAAATGGGAAAAGGTATCACATTAACCCAGGAAGAGGCGGCCAGGTTAATTGAATTGATCGCCGGCGCTCTGGAGAAAAAGGAACCTTAAAAGCTCTGTCCCTTTCATCAGAGTCCGAATTTTTTGTAAGGTTTGTCTCTTTTTCAGGCTCTGTCCCCGGTATATGGCGGCGATGTATAGCGGAACAGGGTGTTGGAAAATCGAGGTTTCCAAATACCCCTATGGGAAACCCAACCGGGGTTTTCAGCGGTTCCTTTATTGATATTTACCGAAGCTCTGTCCCCAGGGAGGCGATTGCTTTTTGGGTCATACGGTCACATCGTTCATTAAATTCATCCCCCGCATGGCCTTTTACCCAGAGCCAGCGTATTGAAAAACGACCGGAAAGCTCATCCAGACGCCGCCAGAGGTCCTGATTTTTTACCGGCTCTTTTCCGCTGGTTCGCCAATTGTTCCGCTTCCAGGCACGGATCCATAGAGTCATACCTTTCTGGACATATTGGGAATCGGTAACAACAGCGACCTTCTCCGGGGACAGAGCTAATCCGGACAGAAATTCCAGTGCGGCAATAACGGCGCCCAATTCCATCCGATTATTAGTGGTATTCCTTTCAGCCCCCCATTTTTCAGCGACAACGTTGTATATACCGGGATTCTTTTGCTGAACTCTGTTCTCTTGAGAAGTTCCGTTCAATGCTCTGTCCCCCGTCCCCCCGGATTCCTCAACAATCACATAGGCCCAGCCTCCGGGGCCGGGATTCCCGGAGCATCCTCCATCGGTATAAATTTTGAGCTCTGTCCCCATATTAATATTTCTTGACCGGTTCCCATGTACCGGATCCGGCAGAGGCAAAGAGGGCATCAAGAACCGCCATATTGGCTACCGCATCGGAAACCGGAGCAGGGACTTCGGTCTTTCGAATAAGGGCTTCAGCAAAAGCGTCGAATTCCAGAAGATATTGATCGGCAATTTTGGTTTTTATCCGTCTTTTTTCAACTCCCACATCCATTGTAATATGCCCGGGAATGTCCGGAGGCATATTGAATGGTATTTTAATGGAAAGGCTGCCTCCGGTTCCAATGATGGTGATTCGCTGATGGGGAAAAACCTGGGTACTAACGGAAAAAGTAGCGGTTTTACCTTCACCAAAATCAAGAATGGCGGAAACAAAAATATCCGTCTTAAATACCGGATCCCGGACCAGGGTACAAACTACCCGGACCGGTTCCCTGCCAAAAAGGTAACGGGCGCTTGAAACGGTGTAACAGCCGATATCGAGGAGGGCCCCGCCGCCGCAGGCTTCGATATTTCGAATATTATTGCCATCTTTATTGGTATATGAATAAATTCCATTGACTGTCATAAGTTCCCCCAATTCACCGCGTGCGGCCAGTTCCTTTGCCCGAATCCATTGGGAATGGAAACGGTACATGAAGGCTTCCATAAGGGGAATTTGCTTTTTTTGGCAATAAACCGCCGCTTCCACCGCCTCTTTGGCGTTCAGGCATAACGGTTTTTCACAGATGACGGGCTTTCCCGCATCAGCGGCCTTTTTTATATATTCAAGGTGAAGATGGTTTGGCAGGGGAATATACACAAAATCCACCTCCGAATCCGCCAGGAGGGCTTCATAGGAACCATAAGATCGGGAAAACCTCTGGGCATCCCCGTATTTTTTGGCTTTTTCCGCATCCCGGGAAGCTATCGCAAAAGGTTCAACCAATAGAGACGCCTTGAGAGATGGAGCTACCCGCTGGGCATAGATGCGAGAGGTCCCAAGAACTCCCAATCGCAGCTTTTCCATATTACCTCCGTTTTTGTAAACAATTTTTGGGGACAGAGCTTATTTTTCGGGATTATTCTACCCCAGCGCAACAAAAGAATCGAGAGGCTTTTGTGGTTTTGCACTGGGTATTATGACCCCGGAAGCATCGTTCAGAGCCGGGGACAGAGCTGAATACTTTCTCCGGCATAATTCGTTTGCACCCTGTTTTTGGTATTGCCGTAGACGCCACAATTTAGTATTTTATATACGAACCTCACGGAGGTGGGGTTTTATTCCATTTCACATTATACCGGTCTTTCGTAGCAGGATAAAAGTTCTGCGTTTTCCCGAATTCCGGCAATAAAAGAGGAGAAAAAGAATCATGGCGAAACAGTTGTTGTTCAACGAAGAGGCCAGGCGGAAACTGCTTTCCGGGGTTGAGCAGATTTCCAAGGCGGTCAAGGTTACCCTGGGACCCAAG
>JAISAN010000217.1 GCA_031266635.1 Treponema sp.
CAGGCAAAAACAGCCAGTCCGGCGCAGCAGGCGGCAATTTTTAGCGTCCTGTCGGAAATATAATCCGGTTTTCCCGCCTGCAGGATTTGCCCCGCGGCGGTCCGGGGATTTTTCAGGCCCCCCAGGCCGACAATACGGATAAAACGCTCATCATTTTTTCCATAACCCAGGCTCCGGGCATATACGGCGATGGTATCCTGATCATACAGGAGGCTGTTTTTGGTATTTTCCAGTTCTTCATTGATACGCTGGAGGTCTTTCATATTGGCCCATTGCCTGTCCCGGTCCATCTGAAGCTGCCGGTAGGCGGAAAGGCCGGCGGCCCCGGTTAACAGTGAAGAAATGCCATAAACGGCAATGGCCGACCAGAGGGCTATGAGGTAATTAAAGGGTCTCATTATTCCAATTTACGGATTTTTTGCGGCCGTTCTTGAGAGAACTTATTGTAACAAGAACCATTGACAACAGGAAAAGCCCTGGGCTAACATCTAACATACGGTCGCGGAGCAGTTTTTCCCCAAAAAAACTACTCATAATCCATGTTATAGCCGATAATTAACAATATATGTCTTAAAGGAAGTGGGAGTGGTTCATGGCAAGTGAAAAAAAACCTTCGATATATTCCGATCGGGGCACAATTGGGTCGTCCGATGAGCTTGACGAATATGGAGTCTGGGTAAAAAGTGAGCCGCAGGATCTTTCCTCGGTCAACGCTGATATTCAGGAAGCCATTGAACCGTCTTCCGCGGTGATAGAGGAGCTGCCCGATTTTGACACCGATTTGGGCGGGGAAGAGAGCCTGGATTTTGCCGAAGAAGATTTTTCGGTTCCCGATCTGGACATTCCGGAAGAAACGGATGAACCAGGCGATGATTCCCTTGATTTTGACGATCTTTCCATTCCGGAAGAAAGCCCAAGCCCTTCCGCGGTAAAAGATGATTTTACCGAAGTCTCCATGTCGGATTTTCTCGACGGCGGTTCTGATGATTTGCAAGAACCGGCGCAAGAACCGGCGGCGGACAGCGGCTTTAAAGCCCCGCCGGTAGAAAAAACCAGCGCCGGGGAGGATCTTTCCACCCAACTGTTAATGAAAATCGCCGATGAACTTTCGTCCATCAGGAGCGAACTTTCGATCCTGAAAAAAGAATTTTCAGCCGTCCGGAAGGAATCCGCCGCGGAGGATAAGGGCGAAACCCAGAAAAAAGGCTTTTTTGACGAGGAAGAGGATGAAAAAATCGCCCTTACCGGGGACGAATTGGATAACATCCTCAATACCGCCGATTTTACCGAAGAAGCCGGCGCCGACGCTACCGAAGAACTACCCGGCGCGTATCCCAGTATGGAGACGGAAGGACTTATGCCCTCCGATCCTTTTCAGGTAATAGAAGAAAGCGCCCTGCCGGATTTGCTTTCCGATCAGGATGATATTATCGGCGCTGAAGAGGAAGCGGAAGCGGATTCTGAGGAAGAGGCCCCCCCCGAGCTGGAATATGAAGTGGAAGATCAGGATGGGGAAAATCCCGAGCTGGATGATATTGTCATTGATTTGGATTTTGATGATATTGATCCCGATGCCCTGATCGAAGGCAGCCCTCTGGAAGGGCTGGATGTTTCCGGCGGCGGTAACTCCATTGATATTCCGGACCTTGACATAAATTTTGACGACCCTGCGGTGGAAACGGCGGGCCTTGATGACCTGGATATACCCCCGCTTGAAGAAACCGGGGATCCGCAAGAATTACAGCAGCTCCGGACTATGGGGGCGCAACCCATGACCCCCGCGCCGGAGGATACCTCGTATCTTGATGATGAAACGGGGGCAGCGCCTTCAGAACCCGCCGGAGACATTCCTTCTGAGGATCTTTCCCTTGATGAACCGGCGCTTATGGACGTGGCCGGCGATGATGATTTTTCCATCGATCTTTCCGGCGCGGTAATCGACGAACCGGATCTTTCCGGCAGCATTACGGAAAACCCTCTGCAAGAACCGTCCCTGGATGATGATATGCAGGATATATCCATCGATCTGGATATGGAAGAAGAAATCTCCGCCGATTCTCCCGAAGACAGTTCAATTGAAATTACGCCGGATTTTGCGGAAACCGGGGACGAAGAGATAGAACTTTCCATTCCCGGTGAGGAAGACGCCGTCGATCTGAATATACCGGATGATACCCCCGCCCAGGAAAGTTCTTTCCCCGAAGAAGAGAGTTTTGCCCAGGTTATTCCTGAAGGTTTTGTTGTTGAAACCGGCGATTCCCAGGGCGTTCTTGACGATGACCTTGAAGAAGACGCCCTTTCCGAAGGGGATATTGACACCCTCGAAAAAGGTTCCGAAACTTTAAGCCTCGATCAGGCCGCCGCCGATCAAATCCCGGAGGAAGTTTCCCTTTCAGATGATGAAGGGCTTGACATCCCCACCGGTATAAAACAGGAATTACGGACGGTGCTTTCCTACATGGATCAGCTCCTGGAATCCCTGCCGGAAGACAAAATCGAGGAATTTGCCCGATCCGAATATTTTGATACCTATAAAAAACTTTTTAAGGAATTAGGATTGGATTAATGGGGCTTTTACAGAAAGCCGTTGTCAAAGTCAACCCGGAATCCGCGGAACCTGGTATCGCCGGAACCGGGGAGTTTCTCCCGGCAGAAAATGGAACCGCGGAGGACAAACCGGGGGAAGCAGCCGGGCAGCCGGGGCTGGAATATGAACTCCGGGAATATCATAAAAATCACCCGTCCTTTCAGGGTATTGTACTGGCCGCTCCTCCCCGGGAAGATGGAGAAACAGCGGAGGGCTTTTTTGAAAAAGTTTCCCGGATGCTAAGATTTTTTGGAGCGCTTCTTCCCCTTTCCCCGGAAAACGGCCTGATTCTTGTCCCGGACAACATAGACGGGGAACTGCTGTCCCACCGGCTTTCCAAAAGTCTCAATGCCCGGACCCTGGACCATTTCCTGGCGGATGATCCCGGCGCGGCCCTGTCCCTGCTTGGCCCGTATTGGCAAGATGCCCGGCACAATCCGTAGCGGAACAGATAATACTTCCCCCCGCGCCGCGGCGCTTCACTCCCGGTATAACCCCCAGGGGGAAGCGGAACGCTATATTGACACCCTGAAGCCCGGCGGGGAAATCAAGTATTTTATTCTGATTGAACCGGGTTTGGCCTATCTTGTCCCGGCCCTAAAAAAAAAGTACCCCAAGGCCAAAATTATCGCCCTGCATATTGACCGGATTTTTATGTCCGCCGCCGCCGGACAGCCGGAAATTCCCGCCTGGTTTTTGGGGGAAGAACCGGGGCTTCAGCAATTTCTGGAACATGAAATTCCCGATATGGAAGCCCGGTTTATCCGAATCGTTGAATGGCGGCCCAGCCTCCGGGTATATGGGGAAAAGTACCGCTGGCTGCTCTCGGAAACAGCGGAATTTATTAAGCGGATAGACGCAAATAAACGAACCGTCCGGGGCTTTGGCAAAAGATGGCTCGGCAATTTTTTCAAGAACCTGGGGCTGCTCCATACGCTGCTTAAACCGGAACCCTTTGACGGCCCCCTGCTTATCACCGGCTCAGGGCCCAGCCTGGAGATTCCCCATATCGGAGAACTAAAAAAAACCGGGAACCTCTTTGTTCTGGCGGCGTCTTCCTCGGTTAAGGCCCTTGTTTTTGGGGGCGTCATCCCCGATCTGGTTATCAGTACCGACGGCGGCATCTGGGCGCTGCGGCATCTGTATGAATGTTTCCGGGACCAGGAAGGACGCCCTCCCCCGCTGGCGGCCAATTTGTGCGCCGCCCTTCCCTCCCAATGCTCTTCCCTGCCGCTTATGGTCCTGAACGACGGCAGCCTGTGGCAAAACCTTGTTTTTCAGGGGCTGGGAATTCCTTCGCTCAGGGTTCCCCAACGGGGTACGGTGAGCGCATCAGCGCTGGATCTGGCCCTCCTGTTGAGTTCGGGCCCTATATTTATCGCCGGTATGGATCTATCCGTCAGGGACATCAAAACCCATGTCCGGCCCTACGGTTTTGACCCCCTGTTCCGGGAAAAGGAGTCACGGTTTACCCCGTTTTACGCGCAAAGCTTTTACCGGGCGGCGGAGATGAACCAGGGTGGGGCCTACCGGATCTACGCTTCCTGGTTTCAAAACCAGACAGCGGCCTGGCCGGACCGTATTTTTTCCTTGGGGAATAACAACTCCGTGTTTGAAAAATTGAGGTTGTTCCAAAACCCGGTTGGTGCAGACCAAAGGTCTGATGAAACAACCTCTTGGAAAAGCGGTCAAATGCCCGCTTTTCCATATAAATCTAAGGTTGCTGTTCCAAAAACTGAAGTTTTTGAACAGCCTCAATTGAAAGTCCGGGAACAGGGGAGAATGGAAACGCTGGCGGGAGGCGGAACAAGCCCCGAAAGAAGATATGCCGGGGAAACGATCAAAGCCCCCCCGGGAACAAGCGCCGCCGGGGGAGCGAAAATTCTGATCAACGCCCTTTCCGCCTCTCCCCTGGCAAAAACCCTAAGCGGTGAATTATCCCCCCTGCTTTTCCCTGAGCAAACGGATGTTTCCGCAAAAGAACTGGGGGAGGCAATCCAAACCCTGGCCCGATCATATCCGGGGGAAAGCTATGGATAAACAGTTCTTTTTTGAGCGGAACCTGCTGGCCCTTTCCAGCCTAAACCCCGGCCTCTGTTCCCGTCTGTCCGGCGCGGAAACCACCTTAAACCGCTATAAATTTCTTGAATCCCGGTCGGGGGAGATTGTTCCCGCCCTGATAGACGCCGCCGGGCGGGCCCATCCCCTGCACTCCCTGATAGACCCCCGGCGGGAGGGAGAACGGCTTGTCTCCACTATCAACAGTGAGGGCTTTCTCATTTTTCCGGGCCTGGGAGGCGCGTATGCGGCGGAGGCGGCTCTGGAGCGGGCCGGAGTCTGCCGGGTTTTGGTCATTGATTATGATATTAACGGCATCGCCGAACTGCTCTGTTCCCGGGACTATATTAGCGTCCTGGGGGACCCCCGGTTCTGCCTGATGGTTGATCCTTCCGGGGAGGAACTGGAAACCTATATTCTTGAAAATTACCAGCCCGTACTTTCCGGGGGCATCCGGGTATTGCCCCTGAGGGGGCGCACCGAATTTGACGGCCCCCGGTTTCAGACCGCCAGGGAGGCCGTAGAAACGGCGCTGGTAAAAGTTTCGGCCGATTATTCCGTTCAGGCATATTTCGGTACCCGCTGGTTTTCAAACATCATACGGAACCTGACTAACGCCGGAATTCAGGACAGCCCATTCCCGCCGGTCCGGAAAGCGGCGATTTGCGCGGCCGGGCCTTCTCTGGACGCCCAAATTCCCCTGCTGGCGGAACAGAAAAAACGGGACAGGGCCTTTATCATCGCCGCCGACACCAGCCTCCCCAGTCTCCTGCGGGCGGGGCTGGAACCCGACGCGGTGGTCTCCATTGATTGCCAGCATATCAGTTATTATCATTTTATGGCGGGAATGCCCCCCCATATTCCCCTGTTCCTCGACCTGGCAAGCCCGCCCCTCCTGGCTTCCCGTTCTTCCCGGCCCCTTTTCTTTTCCGGCGGCCACCCCCTGGGGGTGTATATCTCCCGGCGCTGGCGGCCTATTCCCCTGGTAGACACCTCCGGGGCCAATGTTACCCATGCGTGTCTTTCTCTGGCGGAAACCCTCGGGGCGGAGGCTGTTGTTATATACGGCGCCGACTTTTCCTACCCCCAGGGACAGGTTTATTCCCGGGGAACGTATATCTACTCGTATTTCGCGAACCGTCAGAGCCGCCTATCCCCCGAAGAATCCCTTTTTTCCGCCTTTCTGTACCGGAATCCTTCCCTTGCGAAAGTACCCGGCGAGGAGGCGGGAACATGGTACTACGAAACCGCCACATTAAACCGTTACCGCGCCATGCTGGAAACAAAAGCCGCGGGTATGGAAATTCCGGTACAAGCCGCGCCGGGCCGTGGGGCGCCGGTTCAAATCCGTCAGACCCGGCGCGGCGGGTTTCCCCGGATCCTGCGGCTTTTTGCGGCCGGGCCGGAACGGACAAGCGCCCGGTCCTTTCTGGAGGAATACCGGGAGGGAATCAAAGCCCTTCCCCCCCTTGGGGCGGACAGCCAAAGCTACCTCGCCCGGCTCAAGGAAAATGAGCGGGCGATTTTTACCACCCTGCTCCCCCAGGCGGCGGCAATCAAGCGCCGGACAGGAGCCGTAAAACCCGGAGATATTATTGAAGCGGTCCGGGATTACTGCGCCGGGGCGATAGATAAAATACTCGCCGCAAAGCCCGGTTGATTTAGCCGGTATCCCCGCGTTCAGGCCATCAGGCCATGTAAAAACCAAAAGCGGCGTAGCCGACGAAAGAACCGGGGACTTCATCCGCCGGTACATCCGCGCTCGTACCATAGGCCAAAAGCCGGGCCCGCGAAGGCCCCAGGGTCTGCGTATAACCCAAAACGCCAAGAACAGCGCCAACGGAACAACTGGATTGATCCGATTCCGCCCGTTCAAGTATTTTCTCCGGGATTCCCCCCTCCACCGCTTCGATAAAGGCGCGGTCGTTTTGCTCCCGGACCCACCGCAGGGCTTTTGCCCCCCTGCCCTGGGGGCTAAATCCGTAATTATCCCCATAATGGGTTAGATCGGTGGAGCCCAGAACCGTCAAGCTCCGGCCCAGGGTTTTTCCTGTCCGGGCGAGGGCCTTTCCCGCCTCAAAAGAATTGAGTTCAGCGGGAAGCCGGAGCCAGAGCAGTTTGGCCCCCGGCAGAAAAAAATGGACCATGGGAAGGAGCGCCTCCACCGTATTGTCCTGGTACCGGTCTTCCCGGCCGCCAAATTCTTTTTTCAGGGCCTCCCGGAGTTCCCGGTCAAGCGGCATATTCCCCAGCGGGGTACGGACCGCATCTTCCCCGGCAAAAAGGGGCGGCGCCCCCGCGGGAAGGTGGCCGCCCAGGATAACCGCCGTCTCCGCTTTCCGGTCCAGGGCGGACACGGCCGCCGCGGCGATCCGGCCCGAATAAAACCAGCCCGCGTGGGGGGCAATCGCGGCAACGGACGGCGCGGCGTCAGTTTGGACAAAATCCGATAAAAACCGGGAAATTTCCCCTCCGGTCCGGGGGTACCAGCCGGGAGGCAGGCAGGGTTCTCGTATTTGCATCTTTAAATATTCCATCTTAATCCTAGCAGAACTTAAACAAAACGTATATAATATCTGCATGCGGCAAAAGAACACCCGGCATAAAAGCCCGATCATTACGGCGTTTATTGCGCCGGTTTGTATTATCGTATATCTGGCGGCCCTGATCTTCGCGGCGGTCCGGATTTATGTGAGTATTGATGAACGCCGTCTCATCGCGGAACAGGAATTTTTTGATATCGCCGACCTTGCCCATTCCGCGGGGGTTTTGGGCTTTATGGATGAGCCCTTTGTCCAGACTATGGAAGACGCCCTCAGCGCCAGCCAAACCCTGCGGGGGCTGATCATTTCCGGCTCCAACGGCGAATACGCCTTTGAACGGGAGCGGGGGACCGCCATTAACTGGGTCAATGATTCCCCCCGTTT
>JAISAN010000049.1 GCA_031266635.1 Treponema sp.
GGGCCATGAACCGGGAAATCATAAATGCGCGTGAAAAACCAACCAGGTTTTGAAACAAGCTTCATTGATTCCTCAAATAATTCATACGTATTTTTGGTATATAGAACCCTATGTACGGACCGGCTGCCCCTTTATTGTGAGCGCCAGGCTCAGCGCCGGATACCGGTTTTGAAGGAGAAGACCATGAAACGTACACTGTTGATGTTGCTGACAGCTCTGATCTTTTTAGGGTGTAAAAATATTCTTGACGATTCCATTATGGGAAACCGGGACCGGAATGGCAAAAAAGAGATTCACGAAGTTACCATTGATACCCCGGAACACGGCTCTATCCTGGCCAAACCCGCGTCGGGCCGCGCCGGAACCGAAATCACCCTGGTAATCAGCCCTGACCTGGGCTACCGGCTCAAAGGGGGCTCGCTGAAATACCGGGTCAAAAACAAGGAATCTGCCATTGACGAGAAAACCAGAACCTTTCGCCTCCCCTCCCAGGACATAACAGTTTCCGCGTTATTTGACCCCCTTCCTCCGGGCAGTTATTCCATATCGGTAAAGATCGATAATCTGGAACACGGCGCCGTCATTGCCCGGCCGGAATTTGGCGTTCAGGATACGCCCATATACCTGGCGATCATTCCCGATCCCGGATACCGGTATGTACCGAATTCCCTTAAATGCGACGACACTCCCGTTGACAGCCTTAGCCGGATATTTAAGCTGCCGGACACAGATGTATTAATTACCGCGCAATTTGAGCCGCTTCCCCCGACCGGCATCTATACGGTCAGGACCGGCGTTTTCCCAAACGGCCGAATTTACGCCCACCCGGAATTCAGTCCGCCGGGAGCGGCAATATACCTCCAGGTAAGCCCCGATCCGGGGTATATCCTGAAGGAGAAAAGCCTGAAATACCAGTATTCCGCCGGGGAAAAATTTATCAATGAACAGAACCGGACCTTTATCATGCCGGGGGATCATGTAACGGCCGGCGCGAAATTCATCCCGGTTCCAGGGCCGGAATATTATACCGTCAGCGCCGAAAATATTCCGGGCGGGCGCCTTATTCTGTCGCCCGAATACGGAAAGGCGAATGAACAAATCTTTCTCCATGTTATTCCCGATCCGGGATATGCCCTTGCCGGGGGGAGCCTCAAAATAAAAGGCTCCGGGATCGATCAACAAATTGATGAAGATTCCCGGATTTTTAATATGCCCGCGGAGAATGTATACGCCGAAGCGAAATTTGAAAAACTTTCCACAGGGCTGTATACAGTCCGTGTTGAAGCGTCCGGCAAGGGCCGAATCCTTACGGAGCCGTCATACGGGGAAGACGGAACCTCTATCCTGGTCAAGATATATCCTGATACCGGATACCAGCTGAAACCGGGAACCCTGCGGTATCTTACCGGGCCGGGCCAGCGGGCCCTTATTGATGAGGTCTCCGAAAATTTTTCTCTTCCGGCCAGTCATGTAACGATCAAAGCGGAATTTGAGGCCATACCGGACACAAAGTAACCGGCTATGTGGACAGACCCTGATTATACCCCCATACAAGTCCCCACAGAAATTGCCGTATCAATCATCTGATGATCCGGGGGCACCGTTTTTACTTTTCCCGCGGGAACGCTCAGATCCACGGAACTAATATCGTTACCGGTCAGAGCCACCATTCTGCCATATTCTCCCCGGGCCAAAAGATCCGCCGCCGCGGTCCCAAGACTCGTAGCCAGAACCCGGTCCGCCGCGCTGGGAACACCGCCCCGCTGCATATAGCCCAGTACCGTAGCTCTGGTTTCCATCCCCGTTTCCGCCGTGATTTCCCCGGCAAGCCGGTATGCTATGGACGGGAATCCGGCCCGGCATTTTTTCCGGTCCTTTTTGTCCATCTTCGTTTCCTCCAGCGAAAGGGCCCCTTCGGCCGCCACCACAATGGAAAAAGTCTTTCCCGACCGGCTCCGTTCCAGCAGATGTTTTCCAATAGCCTTAATATCGTAGGGTATCTCGGGGATAAGAATCACATCTCCCCCGCCGGCCACCCCCGCGTAGAGCGCCAGCCAGCCCGCCTTGTGGCCCATCAGCTCAATCACTATCACCCGGCTATGACTCTGGGCGGTAGAATGAAGCCGGTCAATCGCCTCGGTACCAATAGACAGGGCGGAAAAAAACCCAAAAGTCCGGTCCGTGCCTACAATGTCATTATCAATAGTTTTGGGAAGCCCCACCACGTTAAGGCCCTCCTGGGAAAGGCGGTAACCGGTAGTATTAGTACCGTTCCCCCCCAGCACCACCAGGCAGTCCAGCTTGAGCTTCCGGTAATTTTCCCGGATGGCCTCAACTTTTTCGATTACATCTTCACCATCCCCGGAGGAGGGCTTAAATGGTTTTTCCCGGCTGGCCCCCAGGATCGTCCCCCCCCGGGTCAGAATTCCCGAAAAATCCACCGGCCGCAGGGAGCGGACATTTTCTTCGATAAGCCCCCGGTACCCGTTGGCAACGCCCACGATAGTCATACCGTAGCGGTCATAGGCCGCCCGGCAGACCCCCCGGATTGCGGCGTTCAAACCCGGACAATCCCCCCCGGCGGTGAGGATACCGAAATTTTTTGTTGCGCTTTTTTGAAGTATAGCCATATTTCCAGTATACTCCAGCAGCTATTCTTCCCGCCAGCCCGCTACCCTTAAAGCCCCAGGTTCTTTACCGGCCCCCATCCCTTTCATATAATAATATCATGTACCCAAGACACCCCGGCAAACCGCATCTGTTGTATGCGTCGATACTTGTCCTGACGGTTTTTGTTTCCCCGGAAGCCGCGGCCCGGGGCGCCGCCGGCCGGAGCGAAAATAACCGGAACGCGAAGGTCCTGAACAGCGCCGCCCCCCAAGAAGCCCCGGCGCCCGGCCCCATCCTTATCGGCGCCAGCGAAGGGCTCTACAGTTTCGACGGAACAGGAAAACCCACCCCCCTTAGAACAGGCGCTTCGGTACGGAAAATTCTCCGGGCCGGGGAATCCTGGTTCATCATGGGCAGCGGAGGCATCCTGGCCTCACCGGACCTCAAATCCTGGGAAAACCGGAACCGGGGACTTCCGGTAAAAACCCTTAAAATTTATGAAGGAGGGGAAAAATCTTTTCTCCCCGTAATACAGGAAATCAAAGACCTGGAGCTGAATCCCGCCAAACCCGAAATCATGGTCTGCGCCACCAAAGACCGGGTTTACCTTTCCCACGACAGCGGCCGGGACTGGAAAAATCTGGGGGCCCCGCCTTTCAGAACCAACGGCATCAAGGCGGCGGCCATTGCGTATATGCCCGGCGAGGCCGGTTCCGCGTCAAAGGAGGAACTGACCGTTTTCCTCTCCCACAGCACCTACGGCTTTTTTTATATCCACCCGGACCGGCCGGGCTTCCCCTGGACAGAACTTAACAAGGGCCTTGAGAAACTGGAAACCACCGGCAACGCCGATGAAGTTTCCGACATCGCCGTGGTTTTGCCCAGGCCCGGCGACGGTCAAAACGCCGCCGCCGGGGAAACATGGCCCGGTATTTACGTGTCCCAGACCTTCCGCCGCCGGATATACCGGCTGGACTGGGAGAAAAAACAATTTTCCCTTTTGTGGTCCGATAACACGCCCTTTGGTACGGTGGATTCCCTGGACCCCGGCAGCGCCGGCATCCGGTTCATTCGGGAAGGGGCGGTGGAAGAATTACCCTACTCCATAAGCCAGGATCAGCCCTCCCAACAGCGCCCGGAACTCCTGGAATTTATCCGCACCCTGCCGGCGAGTCTGGGCTTTAAGCCCAACTGTGTGATCATACCGGAAAATCCCGCCCTGCCCGGTTCGGACACAATCTCTTTAAGCGAACTCTGGCTTCTGGACGAAACAACGGCGGTTCCGGCAGGCCCCGCGGCGGCCAGGGGCCGGGAAGGACTCTACCTCCCGGTAAACCACGCTATGGACAATGCCGGCCTCAAGCCCTACCTGGAAATGATCCGGGAACGGGGCCTTGATATGGTGGTCGTCGACATGAAGGACGATTACGGCCGCCTCCGCTTTACGCCCCAAAACCCTGAAATCACCGCCAAAGGCCGGGTCTTCCGGCCCCTGGATCTGGAAAGCTTTTTAGGGGAGATGAAAAGCCGGGGTATCTACACCACCGCCCGGATCGTGGTCTTCAAGGACCCGGTACTGGCCGGCCGGGAAGGGGGCAAATACGCGGTTTGGGATTCCCGGAACAACAAAGCCTGGGCGGGATATTACGACAGCCGCCTGAAAAAAACCGATCCCGCCCTCCGGGACCGCCGGGAAGACAGTACCGAAATTCTCCCCGCCGCTGATTCCGAATACGAAATTCTCCGCACCTGGTATGACGAACAGTGGGTGGACCCCTATTCGGAAGAAGTATGGGACTATATCGCCGCCCTGGCCGCGGAACTCCACCAGCGGGGCTTCGATGAAATCCAGTTCGATTACATCCGTTTCCCCACCGACGGGGCCAATCTGGGAGACGCCGAATACCGCTGGCAAGACCCGGAGATGGACATGGAAAGCGCCATCGTTTCTTTCCTCCGGCACATCCGTTCCCGGATCAGCGCCCCCATTTCCATAGACATCTACGGCGCCAACGGCTGGTACCGCACGGGCGCCCGCACCGGCCAGGAGGTGGAGCTTTTGGCGCCCTATGTGGACGTGATCTGCCCCATGTACTATCCCAGCCACTTTGAACAGGACTTCTTCGCCCAATCTCCGGCGGAGCTCCGCCCCTACCGGATCTACCTCCAGGGAACCCAACGCACCGAGCGCATCGGCAGGGGGCAGATCATCGTGCGGCCCTATGTTCAGGCGTTTTTTCTTAACGTCTCCTACGACCGGCAGTATTACAATCCCGACTATGTGCGCCGCCAGGCCGAAGGCGTCCGGGATGCGGGGGACAACGGACTGACCTACTGGAACAATTCAGGACGTTACGACGACATACCGCTTTCAGCGCAGATTTTTTAGGGCGCTTAAAAACAGCAGGCTGTTCGCCCGGCACATGGCGGAAAACCGTTCAAAATCTTCCTTGGTTTCCGTGTCGGAGCCGGAAAGGATGAGGTCCTGACCGTCCCGGCGGTACCAGAGGTAGTGGCGGTCCAGAATACGGACACGGGTTTTGCGGGAGACGACTGCCGCGTCCACCTGGCGATCAAGGTATTCCGCCAGGGCGATGTGGTTGTCGTCCCCGGCCATAAAAAAAACCTGGTCCTCCGCAATAAAGAGAACCACCCGCCGGAAATCTTCCCCAAGACAGGTGTCGTTGCGAAAACCGTCAATGATGAGGTTCTGCCTGCCCAGGCTGAGATCGTAGCCCTGGAGACGGAGGTGTTTCCTAAGCTCCGTCAGTTCCGATCTGATACGGTGGGCCGTCTCGGTATTCCGGCCCGCGGATTGGAGTTCGGAACGCCAGGAACGGAGCTGTTTTTCATAGGTGTCGGATTCCCCGGTTCTGCTTAAAAAAACGGTGGTTTCGGAAAGGAGCTTCCAAATATCGGAAAACTTATCCGAGACCAGATCGGCAAGGCTCCCGGTTTTTTTAATTGCCATGATATGTCTTACGCGCCTATGTCGTATTGTATACTATTCCCCGGCATTTTGAAAAGACAGGGAAATTTTAGCGCATTTGTTTGACAGATAAGTAATTAGCCGATTCCGGGTCTGACAAAATCGAACAGGGAGTATACAATAAAGATAAGATGCGAGTGTTGGTTATTTCGGATATACACGCCAATTTAGCAGCATTTGAGGCGGCACTGCAGGAAACCCAGGCAGACCGGGACGCGGTGGTGTGTCTGGGAGACCTGGTGGGCTATGGACCGGCCCCGAGGGAATGTATCGCCCTGGCCTCCGAACAGTGCGCCGTTGTGCTGGGGGGAAACCACGATCAAGCCGCGGCGGGGATTATAGACCTCTCCTCATTCGCGGACCACGCCCGCCGCGCCCTGGAATGGACCCTGCCCCAGCTTACGCCGGAGGACATCGTCTGCCTTGCAAAACTCTCCCTTCAAGCCGAGTACCAGGGCCTGCTCCTTTCCCACGGCAGCCCGGAAGATCCCCTCTGGGGCTATATTTTTTCAGAATCCGACGCGGAAACCGCGTTTGCCTGGAACGAGTTTACCTGCTGTTTTTTCGGGCACACCCACCTGGCTTCGTATTTTATCCAGACCGGAGACGACCGGGACAAAATCGCCTACGAGGCAGGCTACGGAAACGCCGATCAGGTTATCGAGACCAGCCGGCTCCACGCCCGGTTCCTCCTCAACCCCGGCAGCGTTGGCTTCCCCCGGAATCAGGCGGACGCGCCCCACGGCCGGAATTGCCGCCGCGCCGTCGCCCGGTACGCCCTCTTTGACACCGAAACAGGGCTATGGCAGTTCAAACGGCTTGAATACGATATGCGAGAAACCGCACAGAGGATGCGGCGGCTGGGACTGTGGTAAGGGTGGCGGCAATTTCCCTTTGAACCATGTCGCTGATACTATCCGCAGGGGTTTTATGGGCGGTTATCGCTTTGGTCAACAACCCATCCCTGGTTTTTCACCGGAATTCCGGTAGTATCTATTGATTTTTCCCCCGTTTCCGCCGATATTGTTCAACATGTATTTCTTTGGGTTGTCGGCGGCATTCCTCTTTAGTATGTGCTCTTTTGGGGGGCGCGCGGGCCCGCGGGCCCCGCCGCGGGGGCGAGGCGCGGGCGCGGCGCCCCGGGGGCCCACACCGCACCGGCCGCGCCAGAA
>JAISAN010000085.1 GCA_031266635.1 Treponema sp.
CCCCTTGACTCTTTTTATTTTATATTAAATACTTAGGAATACTATGTTTTATAAAAGGAGAATAGTATGAAAAGAATCTTGACGTTTCTTTTGGTATTGACGGCTGGGACGGCCTTGTCCGCCCAGGAATTCAAGTGGAGCGGCTACTTTAACAGCGGATTGGGAATAGTCGCCTCGGATACGGGCGGGACGCCCTATCTGAGGGCCTATGGGCTTGACGCCGGCCAAAACGGGCTCCGGCTCCGGCTCAACGGGGAGTGGGCCAATGCCGGCGGGGATGCAGGCTTTAAGGTCCGGCTCCAGGCCCAGGCGGTCCATCCTAATAACGGCTACGGCTACTTTTCCCTGCCCTACGCCTACGGCTGGGTAAAGGCCCTGAACGGGATTTTCACCTTTTCCGGGGGCATCGTGGACGACGCAACCTGGGACACCGGCGGCATCGTTCTGACCTGGACCACCGGTGCGGATCAGGGGGAAGGGCTGGGCGCCCTCGTAAAGATCAGCCCCCTTGCGGGTCTGGACATAGGGTTCGGCGCTTATGCCAACTCAATCCAGGGCGGCGGCGCCAACAATGTCCTCGCCCTGCCGTTTAATACCCCGCTGGACCTTGATGATGTAAAATACACTTTCAATTTGGGCTTCACACTGCCGGAGGTACTCAGGCTTAACGCCACATTCCGTACCGCGAATGCCGCAGGGGGAACCGGAACCAGCAGCCGGGTCCTTACGGGACTTAAAGTGCTCGCCGTCCCCAACCTTACCGCCATTCTGGAAGCGGAAATTAACAACCTCGATGATTTTGGCAATGCCGGGCTTATCGGGATCTATGAAACCCTGGGCTACAAGACGGGCAGTCTCAACTTCGGCCTTAACGCCGCTGAGTATATCAGCCAGGCGGCGGGGGCGGATTTCAGCGTGGAACTGGACCCCTGGGTCTCCTACGCCTTTGGCGGCATCGTCCCCCAGGTGGACATCGTGTACTTTTTTGGCGGCGCGTGGAATCCCGACGCCTACGGCCGTTATATTTACGCCAACAGAAATGACGCGGCGCAGGACGTGCTGAGTATACGGCCTTCGGTTAAGTTCAACATAGGCAGCGTCTTTGTCGAGCTGGGGGATGTCCTCTACTTTAATAATATCTTCACCGATGGCGCGGATACCCTGTACAACGTGTTCTACGTTGACTTCAAGTGGAGTTTCTAGCGGTCTGATCTCATCCGGCGAACCTTTGGGTTAATTGGGAGGGGAATCCCCGGAAGGGCGAAACCCCTCCCCCCCGGTGCTTGCCGGGCGCCGGAACTTCCGCCATAATACACCTGTCCGGAAACTTTGCCCGCTGGACAAAGTCCGCTTAAAATGAAGATCCCCGCCAGGCCAAGCCTTTGGGCTTGCAAAGCGCCCCTATGAGCCGGTGAGCGGGTATCAGACCCTACGCGAATGAACCGGAGGTGTTTTCCGGGAATGGGACGGTTCGTTTTTTTTGTTTCACTCCTGCTGATTTCGCTGTTGTGCCTCTCCTGCGGAAAAAAGTCTGCCCGGTTTCCCTCCCCTCCGGTTCCGGCCGATCTTACCCTGCACCGGGCCCGGGACGATGAAGACCTTGCCCGGATAGCCCAAAACGCCCGGGATACCCTGCCGGTTTTTTTCCGCCGCCTCCAAACTCCCCTGTCCGGGGACGGCAATTTCCGGCTCAAATACCCCCTCGCGGCGGACCCCCGCAGTGGTTTCAGCCGGGAACAGGTCTGGCTTATGGATATCCGGTTTAAGGACAGCGTCTATTCCGGCGTTCTCGCCAATACCCCCTATTATGTGTCCGGCGTGGCCAGGGGGGAGCGGATAAACTTTAATATAGAAGAAATTACCGACTGGATGTTCACCTGGGAAGAAAAAATAATCGGGGGCTTTTCCATAAAATATCTTCTGGAACAGATCCCCGAATATGAACGGGATGAGGAACAGCGGCGTATCCTGGGAATGTTTGACTGGGAGGCCAGGGCCGCGCCTCGTTGAACCGCGGATTCAAGCCGGTCCCGGTATACAGAGGGTACTTCTATTCGAAAGTCTGGTTTAATACCTCGCCCTTGATGTTGCGTAAGCAACTACTTTGCCGCGACTAAAATAATGCACCGTTTACAAAAATTTGGTATTAAACCAGACAGTATTATAAATTTCCTCTCGAACGAGCCTCCGTTTGAACTAACGCAACGCTTAAGATACCGCGCCGAACCGCAGGTTCGCGCTTGCCGCGCGGAGGCTCATTGAACGATTCCCGCCTGGGAACCGGCCGGGAGTATGCCGGCGCCGGTCAGAATTTCCCGGTATCCGGCGATGGTTTCGGCCCGGACCAGGCGGTTCCGTAAAGCCGCGGCGCCGGGGATGCCGGGACAGCCGCGGCCGCCTGATGTGTAAGCGCAGAACTGTTTCCGCATTTCCAGGCAGGCTTTCCGCTCCCCCATTCCGGCGGCCATAAGTTCGAGCTGGCGGAAAGCGGCGGCGGTCCGGGCCGCGGGGCTCACGGGGCTGTAGCCGCCGGTGGTCAGAAAAGAACGGGTTTGGGGAAAAATAAAGGGGTTCCCCATAGCGCCCCTGGCGAACATTAGCGCGGCACAGCCCGTTTCCCGGAGCATCCGTTCCGCGTCCTCCGGGCTGTAGAGATCGCCGGAACCGGTAACCGGAACCGGCAGGCGGCTGACCAGATCGGCAATATGGGACCAGTCGCTTTGGCCGCCATAGCCCTGGGTTCTTGTCCGGGGATGGAGGCTTATCATGGCGGCCCCGGCCTCCGCGGCGATCCGGGCGCACTCGGCGTAATTAATGGACGCGGTATCCCAGCCGGAGCGGATTTTGATCGTTACCGGAATGTTCCCCAGATATTCCCTGGAAGCCCGGACCGCCGCTTCCACCACCCGGCCCAGGTTAGCGGGGTCCCGCATCAGCGCCGAGCCGGCCCCGGTTTTGGTTACCTTGGGCACCGGACAGCCCCCGTTAATATCCAGCGCGTCGGGCCGCCAGGGAACCAGCAGGGCGGCGGCTTCGTAGATCCGCTCCGGTATGGCCCCGAAAAGCTGGATACCGTAATACGTTTCCCCCTCTCCCCGGCGGAGCAGGACCGCCACGGGATTATGGAGATCGCCGGTACTTTTCGGGGGATTGCGGATCAGGGATTCCGCGGAGACCAGTTCGGTAAAAGCAAAGTCCGCCCCCGCTTCGGCGCAGATGGAACGGAAAGCATGGCCCGTATAACCCGCCGCCGGCGCGAGAAAAAGGTTGCCGGGGAGGCTGAGGGAACCGATAGTAAGCGGCCGGTACAGGGCCATTTATTCGCCGGGCAGTCCAAAAAAGCGGTTGGAATTCTCCCAAAGCTGATTGGACAGTTCTTCTTCATCCATTTCCAGCATCTCCGCCAAAAAACGGGCGGTAACGGGGAGATATTTGGGCATATTCCGCTTACCCCGGTAATCCGCGGGAACCATAAAGGGGCTTTCCGACTCAATCAGAATCCGGTCCAGGGGCAGCACCTCAATAGTTTCGTGGAGATTCCGGGCGTTCCGGTAGGTCAGGTTCCCCGCAAAGGAAAAATAGAGGTTCAGGTTCAGGGCCTTTTTTGCGTATTCGGCGTTTTCGGAATAACAGTGGAGAACCCCGCCCTTTGGGGGCAGCCGGTCCCGGAGAATGTCCAGCACGTCATGGCCCGCGTCCCGGTTATGAATGATTACCGGCATATTGAGTTTCGCCGCCAGATCAAGCTGGGTGATAAAAAGTTCAATCTGGGAATTTTTATCCCCAAATTTACGGTAATAATCCAGACCGATCTCCCCTACAGCCACCACTCTGGGGAGCGCAACTCCCTGCTCAATGGTCTGGATCCAGTCTTTGCCGGGGTTTTGCACCTCTGAGGGGCTGACTCCCACGGCGTGATACACATTGACCGCGGATTTCAGATTCTCATATATCTTGGCAAAATCATGGAGGCTGTTACAAATAGAGACAATACGATTAACCGAAGCCTGACGGGCTTCCTGGATTATAATAAGCTGCTCAATAGGATCATCAACAATAAGCCCCACATGGGCGTGAGTATCAAAATACTGCATGGCTTAGTCCACAAGGTATGAAATGGGTATTAGTCCAAACTGGATACCTTAACTATACTATAGTTTATTTACGCCGTCAACATAAGGAAACAATCTTTTTCTAAACAAATTTTTTCAAATACCCTTACGAATGATGGGCCGACTGCTGTTGTTGCGCCCCGCGGCGCGCTGCTCAGGCTAAAGCCTTCGCGTATTTACCCGGTACTGGAGGTTTTTCTGGGCGCCGGGCGTGTGCTACATTATTGGATAACAGCCCCTGCCGGGGCTGCCTTTGCCGCGCCTGCTTGCGTTTTATGATAACCGGATTTATTATATTTGTAGCCCACATGGACAAAACAGGGAAAAAGGAGGCGTTTTTTATGATTGAAGGCAGCGCGGGTGCCCAGGGGGGCGTAAAACTCCGGTACGGCATGGTCGGCGGGGGGCCGGGGGCGTTCATCGGCGATGTCCACCGGAAATCCATTGCCCTGGACGGCCTGGCGGAGATTGCGGCGGGCTGTTTTTCCCGGTCCCCGGAAAACACCCTCAAAACCGGCCTGGCTCTGGGAATTCCCCAGGACCGGCTCTATAAAACCTTCGAGGAAATGGCCGAAGAAGAAGCCAAACGGCCGGACAAGATCGATTTTGTGGTGATTGTGGTCCCCAACGCCGGCCATTATCCGGCGGCCAAAGCCTTTTTGAGCCGGGGAATCCCGGTGGTCTGCGATAAACCCCTCACCTTTGAGGTGGAAGAGGCCGAAGAACTGGCGGCTCTGGCCAAAAAGAACCAGCTCCTCTTTGGCGTTACCTATACCTATACGGGTTATCCCGCGGTCAAACACGCCAGGGAACTGATCCGCCGGGGAGAAATCGGCGATATCCGCTTTGTCAACGCCGAATACCCCCAGGAGTGGCTGGCCGTTCCCGCGGAAAAGGGGGACAACAAACAGGCGGCCTGGCGCACGGACCCGAAACTGTCTGGTAAATCCAACAGCGTGGGGGACATCGGCTCCCACATCGAAAATATGGTGTCCTATGTAACGGGCCTGCGGATAAAGGCAGTCTGCGCCCGGCTGGACACCCTGGTGGAAGGCCGGGTTTTGGATGATAACGCCACAATCATGGTAGAATATGAAGGAGGCGCCAAAGGGCTCTACTGGTCCAGCCAGGTGGCGGTGGGGTATGACAACGCCCTCCGGTTCCGGATTTTCGGCTCCAAGGGGACCATCCAGTGGAGCCAGGAAGCGCCCAATTACCTGGAAGTCTTCCGGCTGGGGGCCCCCAACGAGACCCTCTCCAGGGGCAAGGATGCGTTTTATCCCCATGCCCAGTCCTATTCCCGGATTCCTTCCGGCCACCCGGAGGGTTACTTTGAAGCCCTGGGCAATATCTACAGGACCTACATCGGCGCTTTGGCGAAAATCAAGGCCGGAAAACAGCCGGACGCGGCGGATCTGGACTTCCCCGGCGCCGAAGCGGGGATCGACGGCGTAAAATTCATCGGCAAATGCGTGGAAAGCTCCCAAAAAGGGGCAATTTGGATTAATTACTGATAGAGAAGGAGGATGCTATGGCGCGGCCAGTAACCATTTTTACCGGGCAATGGGCGGATCTGCCCTTTGAGACGCTCTGCGGAAAGATCAAATCTTTTGGCTATGACGGGCTGGAGATCGCCTGCTGGGGAGATCATCTGGATCTGAAAAAGGCGGCCACGGACCCAGCCTATGTGGAGAACCGGAAGGCCATTCTCGCCAAACACGGGCTCAAAACCTGGGCCATCGGCGCCCACCTGGTGGGCCAGTGCGTGGGAGACCTCTGGGACCCCCGGCTGGACGGGTTCGCCCCCAGCCAGTACGCCGGGCAGCCGGAAAAAATCCGGGAATGGGCCATTGGGGACATGAAATACGCCGCCGCCGCGGCAAAAAACCTGGGGGTTCAGGTGGTAACGGGCTTTATGGGGAGCCCCATCTGGAAATACTGGTATTCCTTCCCCCAGACCAGCGAAAAAATGGTAGACGACGCCTTCAAAGAGATCGTCCGGCTCTGGTCGCCGATCTTTGACGAATTCGACAA
>JAISAN010000187.1 GCA_031266635.1 Treponema sp.
GGTAAAGAGGGTAGCCAGCAGGGCCTGTAATACCACATGCTGATTCTGAAACCATTCCATCTATAATTGAATAATAGGATAATTAACCCCGCCACACAAGCCGGCGCGGTAATAGCAGCTCGCCAAGGGCTGTTGCTCAATGATGTGGCACACGCCCGGCGCCCGGAAAAAGCCGCCTATAACCAGCAAAACCTCACTTGTCTTTTTTTTTATGAATTTATATGATAAAAACATTAGTGTTATCCGGTTCGTGTCAACGATGGTCCGAAGAAAGCTGAGCTTGTTGTTCAAAAACTTCAGTTTTTGAACAGCCGCGGTTGCTTATCCCTGTAAAATCGAGGTTTTTCCCATGATCGTAGTGTTAACGAAGGGTATTTCAACCCATGATAAGGAAATGGTGCGCATCTACCTGCGGGATAGGGGGTTTAATATCCGTGAACAGTCTTTTGGCGGCGACACGATTCTCGGCGCGGCCGGGAAGACCACTATTGATCTCCGGGAGCTGGGGCTCCTCCCCGGCGTGGAACGGGTAGCTTCCACTTCCAAACCCTATGAACTGGCCTCCCGGGAAACCCACGGGGAAGACACCATTGTTACCGTAGGGGCCCTGCCGGGGGTAAAAATCGGCGGTTCCCGGATTTCCGTTATCGCCGGTCCCTGCGCGGTGGAAAGTAAGGAACAGATCCGGGAAACCGCGGCCCGGGTCCGGGAATCCGGGGCGGTGATGCTCCGGGGCGGGGCCTATAAACCCCGGACCAGCCCCTACGCCTTCCAGGGCCTGGGGATGGAAGGGCTTGAGTACATGAAGCTCGCCGGGGAAGAAAACGGTATGCCCATTGTAACCGAGGTGGTATCCCCGGAACTGGCGGTTCAGATGAAAGATTTAACCGATATGTTCCAGATCGGCGCCCGGAATATGCAGAACTTTGAACTTTTGAAGAAGGTCGGTTCCCTGGGAAAGCCGGTCCTCCTCAAGCGGGGGCCCTCGGCGACTATCGAGGAATGGCTTCTTTCGGCGGAATACCTTTTGGCCGCGGGTACAAAAGACGTGGTCCTCTGCGAGCGGGGAATCAGGACCTTTGAAACCTATACCCGCAATACCCTGGACATTTCCGCCATTCCCGTGGTTAAGGGCCTCTCCCATCTGCCGGTGATTGTGGATCCCAGCCACGCGGTGGGTATTCGGGACAAGGTGAGCCAGGCCGCGCTGGCCGCCGTGGCCGCCGGGGCCGACGGCCTTACGGTGGAGGTCCACCCCCGGCCCGATACGGCCCTTTCCGACGGCCCCCAGTCCCTTTACCCGGAACAGTTTGAAAAGCTTATGCGGGATATTGAGGCCCTGGCCCCGGTGGTGGGGAAGGAACTTCTCCGGACTCCCCGGACTCTGGCCCCGGGAACGGTGCAGGCCGTTCCGGGGACGGCTTTGCCCCGGAACGCCGGCGCGGTTCCGCCCATTGCCTACTCCGGGGAAAACAGCTCCTATACCGAACAGGCCCTGACCCGGATCTTCGGAGAGGATGCGGAGCGGCTCCAGGTTTCCGGCTTCTCCGGTGTATTTGACGCGGTGCTGGACGGTTCCGCCTCCGCCGGGGTCGTGCCGGTGGAAAACAGCCTGGCCGGTTCAGTCCATGAAAATTACGATCTCTTTCTGCGCTACCCCGATATTGCCATTGTGGGAGAACTGAAGCTGCGGGTTGTTCACTGCCTTATTGCCGATCCCCGGGCTGAAATAGAATCAATTCAGGTGATCCGCGGCCATCCGCAGGATTTCGCCCAATGTAAGGGTTTTCTTGATAAGCATCCCGGCTGGATTCTGGAGCCCAGTAACAGCAGCGCCGACGCGGCGGCTTCCATTGTCCGGGACGGGGCAATCCGTGTTGCCGCCATTGCCGGGGAGGCCCAGGCCCAGGGCCTTAAAATACTCCGGGAGGGGATCGAAACCAACCCGCTGAACTACACCCGTTTTGTGATTATCTCCCGCAGGGAAAACGGCGGCCGGGCCCCCATACCCCCCAGCCTGGGTTCGGACAAGCCAAACAAGGCGTCTCTGGTTTTTTCCGTTTCCGATGAGCCGGGGAGCCTGTTTGCCTGCCTTAAAACCATGAGCGACCGGGGGATTAACCTCTCCAAGCTGGAATCCCGGCCTATCCAGGGTAAACCCTGGGAGTACCTCTTTTATGTGGACGTGAGTATTCCACCGGAGGAAGGAATTTTTGATCAGGTTATTGAGGAGCTGAAAACCAAGGCCAGGGATTTTCATTTTCTGGGGACCTACCGGGCCTCGCTATAGAATAGCCAATTTCAAAATATGATGAGCCTTTCACAAAACCCGGTTGGTTTTGTGAAAGGCTCTTGAAAGAGCGGGTAAGCCCTAAATTAAGCCAGTATGGACAGGCTCGTATTAGAACTGCCGAACCGCGCGGACGAGATGCGCAACGGTCTTCGACACGACCACGGCCCCGCCGCTGGACGCGCCAAGATTTAGGGTCATCGCTCTTTTCCCTCTTTGAGAACCAAAAATTGATTCCTCAGTTGAAGACCAATATGGCTTATTCTGTACCGATGCCTTGAATTTTGTGTTTGCTTGCAGCTTCGATCGAATCTCCTCCAGCTCTCTCTTGCTGGGTAAATACCAGCCCCCTACTCCATTGGACTTATACGCGGCGGCTTCCGCAGCGGCCGGGAAGGTCCCCGCGGCGTCGTTAAACTTTGACATGTTTTCCTTCCCTCTCCCAAGCTCATTGAGTGTGAGCAGAGGAGTGGTGGAGGTACTCCACGTCTTCGCTGAAATATCCGTTGGCGCACATTCAAGATACTGCCAGGGACTGCTTCTATTCGGGTTTTTGTAAAATATCCATCCGCCGCCGGGGCCCGGGTCTCCTACCGCCAGTTCTTCGAACGCCGCGGAGATTGTTATATCAGAAGCGGGCATGGTGAAGGTTCTGGACGTTTTGTCTATAGGGACAATCCTTGACCCGACGGTGTATTGCAGGTTTTTCAGCTTGTAATATTTTTCCGGATTTACCTCTATGGTTACGGTCCTGCCTTCCGGGGCGTATTCGTTTAACCGGTCCTGGTATTTTGGATCGATCCTTCCGTAAGTGCTGTGCTGGACAGTGATTTCGTACGCCAGTTTAACCGTCGCGGTACCGGAATTCTCACCGTCGAAGTATGATGTGGCCTTTATCGTCCAGGATTTACTTGTCTCGTTTCCGGCGATGGTAAGTGTGTTATCCGTAAATTTGGTAGCGCTGGACGAATTTCCCGTTACAGACCATACGACATCCTGATCCGGTCCCTTGGGGCCTTCGACGGTAGCGTGAAAATCCATGGAGCCGCCCTGGTAAATGGAGGCGTCTGTTTCGAATATGGTAACGCCGGTAACTTTGGGACGGACAAGATTAACGTTTGAGCTGCTGGACTTACTGGGATCGAAAACCGAAGTTGCCGTTACCGTAAAATGTTCCGCCGTCTCATCAACGGCGACATACAGGATATTGTCTTTGAATTGGGTATCCTGGGATGTATTGTCTGAGACAGCCCATATAACCCTCGGATCCGGGTTATTGGTTCCCTCAACGATGACGGCAAAGTCCTGGGTTCTGCCTTTCCATATATCGACGGAATTGGGGGCCACGATTACGCTGCTTAGCGTGGGGACAACCGGCGGCGGTGGGGGCGCCGGTGGCGGCGGCGGCGGAGTGCCGGGAGAATCGGTATTCACCGGACAGCCGAAAAGAGTTAGGACCAGGAACGCCGCTCCCGCAGCGACGGCTATTCCCCGGCCTACATGACGAGGTGTACGACTAAGTAAGCAATTCATAGAAGCTCCTTAAACGGAAAAGGAAATCCACCTTTTCCGAAAAATTTGATGTCCGTGCAGGGTATGTTGAACCGCCGGAGCTTACTATTAATATATTACTTTTTTTGTAATGAATCCACTGTATTTTTCATTTGAAAGCCAGCTTGCTGTCCCATCGAATCGCTTAGAACCTTTCGTTCATAAACCGTTTCCCCGCCTGTTTTTCCATCTGTTTGATCAGGGCCGCCATATCCCGGGCCAGGGGGGCTTCAAGGCGCAAAGCGCCTGGCGGGCCGGAAAATTCGCCGCCTTCAGGATCGGGCGCTTCGGCGGGGGAGCCCGGCCGGTAGGGGGGGAGTTCAAGTTCCGCGGCGTGGAGGCCCAGCCGGGCGAGAAGGGGAGTTTCCGCCAGGGGATCGCCCCGCCAGTTCCGTTTGAACGAAGAGAGAAGCACCGATTTGGGGCTGCCGTAGAGGGGATCGCAGACCACGGGGCAGCCCAGGTGCGCCAGATGTACCCGGATCTGGTGGGTCCGGCCGGTGGCGGGTACTGCTTCAATGGCGCTGTAGCTGCCAGCGCCGCCCAAAACACGGAAACGGGTGAGGGATTTTTTCCCCCGGTATTTATCAATAATGGTTAAGTGCCGCTTGTTGCCGTTGGGAACCAAGGGGAGATCGCAGACCGTTTCCTCCCAGCCCGGCCGGCCGTGGACCACGGCGATGTAACGTTTTTTGACCTGCCGGTCCTCAAAAGCTTTTGACAAAAGGCGGTGGGTTTCCGCGTCTTTGGCAAAGACCACCAGCCCCGAGGTGTCCTGGTCTATCCGGTGTACCGTGTAGAGCCGTTTTTCCCCCGCCCTGCCGGCCAAAAAACCGGCCACCAGTTTATCCAGCCGGTCTTTTGTGTCGTCCCAGCGGTCGGGGCTTACGGGAATCCCCGCGGCCTTGTTTACCGCGGCAATATACTCATCTTCAAATAATATAGCAAAGGGCGCAATTTGTTTCATTTATAACCCTATTTGAAGAGTCCCCGGGAAGCGGAAGAAATTGTTCCCCCCTGGAGGGTTGACACATCATTGGTGATGATCATGACGGTTTTGTCCAGCGATTGTATTTCCCGGATGATCTCCTGTTTACCCTTCCGCTGGGCGAAGATCATAAGCACTCTCTTTTCCGAATCCCGGCCCTGGGCTTCCATAGTGGTAACGGCAAATCCCTTGGCCCTGAGGATGGAAACCATGCGATCGCTGTTTTCCTTGGAGATGATGGCCTGGATCAGAACCCGGCCCAGGGCGATAAAATTTTCTATCCGGGAACCGCAGTAGACTCCCAGGGAAAAACCGATACTATACACGATTCCTTTGATCGGCGCCGCGGCGATCCCCATGATCACCCGGGAGGCCACAAAGGTCCACAGGATTATTTCAAAAAAAGAAAGGATGGTTCCTTCCCGGCGGTACCCCTTGCTGATCAGGATCTGCCGCACTGTTCCCAGGGAAACTTCGGTAACTTTGGAAATGAGAATCAAAACCAGTTCCAGGGGAGGAGCGGCTGTTAAAAAATTGATAATAAGTTGAGTCATAAATTTTACTATAATCCCTGGGGGAATGATCGGCAAGATCGCCTGTATGTGGTTTCCGGGTACGTGAGGTTGTTCCAAAACCCGGTTGGTTTTGAAACAACCTCTTGGAAAAGCGGTCAAATGCCCGCTTTTCTATGTAAATCTAAGGTTGCTATTCCAAAAACTGAAGTTTTGGAACAGCCTCAAATTACTGGTGAATTATCGCCCGATCTTGATCAGTCCGGGGCAACCCGGTAAGATTAAACACCGGAGCTGTTGGGAAAATCCGGCTTTTGAACAACAACCGCTCACGTATCGCGGTTTCAGGGCGGGAAATCGCGGGATCTGCGGGAGAACCGGTCCCTGGTTCCCCTTGAACCTTCGGTTCGCCGCCGGCGGGCTCTTGGGTTGGGTATGGATCCTTCGCGGCGAATCAGGATTCCGGAACCGGGGGGTTCAAACAATAGGGTTGTCCGGAAACTTGAAGTTCCCGGACAAGTTCCGCTGAAAACCGTAACATGCTTTGCGTTTTGCAAGACTTGCCCGCTAATCGAAGATTAGCCGATAACCGAAGGTTAGCCGACAACCAACAACGAGCCGAAGGTTCGCGTTGTCGAATAAGCCTAATTTGATTCAAAGGAAGGCGCCATGATCTTTAACCCTGAATACGAATGTATGGAAAACGAGGGGCGAAAGAAGCTCCAGCTTGCGAGCCTGAAAAACCTGGTAGAAACCCTCTATACACGGGTACCGTTCTACCGGAAAAAAATGGATGTCCTGGGGATAAAGCCCCGGGATATCCACAGCCTCAGGGACATTGAAAAACTCCCCTTCACCACCAAAGACGATCTCAGGGAGAACTACCCCCGCGGCCTCCTCGCCGCTCCCCCGGACCGGATCGTGGAGGTCCACATGAGTTCCGGCACCACCGGAAAGCCCGTGGTGGACGAGTACACCCAGAACGACATCAATATCTGGCGGGAGTCCATGGCCCGGACCATGGCCGCCGCGGGCTGCACCAAAGACGACGTGGTCCAGAACTGTTACGGCTACGGCCTTTTCACCGGCGGCCCCGGCGCCCATTACGGGGCCCTGACCATCGGCGCGGAGGTTCTCCCCATGTCCAGCGGGAACACCGCCCGGCAGCTCATGGTGATGCAGGATTTCGGTTCCACCATGCTCACCTGCACCCCCTCCTACGCCCTCTATATGTCCGAAGAAGCGGCGGACGCGGGAATCGACCTTCACAAGCTGCCCCTCTGCAAGGGCTGTTTCGGGGCGGAACCCTGGAGCGAGAACATGCGGAAGGAGATTGAATCCCGGTACGGCATGAAAGCCTACGATATCTACGGCCTTACCGAAATCATCGGCCCCGGCGTTTCCTTTGAGTGCGAAGCCCAGAACGGCCTCCACATCAATGAAGACCTCTTTTACCCCGAAATCATCGATCCTGAAACCGGCCGGGTACTGCCGGACGGCGAAAAGGGGGAACTGGTTTTCACCACCCTGACCAAGGACGGCACCCCCCTGCTCCGCTACCGCACCAGGGACATCACCTATTTTATGCGGGAACCCTGTACCTGCGGCCGGACCACCGTGCGGATGCACCGGCTTTTCGGCCGGACCGACGATATGCTGATCATCCGGGGGGTCAACATCTTCCCCAGCCAGATCGAGCAGGCCCTCATCGAAATTGAAGGAACCGAGCCCCAGTACCTCATTGTGGTAAACCGGGGTGAAAGCCGCCTGGACGAAGTGGAGCTCCAGGTGGAAGTGAAAAAGGATTTTTTCAGCGATGAAACCAAAGATCTGGAAGATTTACGGAACAAAATTGAAAATGTGATGAAATCCAAGCTCCAGATCACCCTCAAGGTGAAGCTGGTGGAACCAAAAACCATAGAACGGTCTATTGGCAAGGCAAAACGGGTTATTGATAACCGGAAAATATAGAATCCGTTTCAAAACCGGTTATTTTGAAA
>JAISAN010000012.1 GCA_031266635.1 Treponema sp.
ATGTTTTCCATCACCGCGTTTATCTCCAAAAGCCCCTCAGATTCCCTGGCAATTTCCCGAATGTCCGACGCTACTTCCTGAAGACCCGTCCGTCCCACTTCGGACGCGTTCATCAGTTCATTAACACTGTCGGTGTTTTTAACGAGGGTCTGGGTAACAGACTGTATATTGGCAAGCATTTCCTCAATAGCCGAGGAAGACTGGGCGACACTGGTACTCTGCCTGTCCACATGGTTTGAGAGTCTGTCGATGATGATGGTGATCTGTTCCATGGTGGCGTTGGTTTCGGTGACGCTGGCCGACTGGTTGATAATCTGAATTTTTATACTCTGAATATTGGCATTAATCTCATTGATCGCCGTAGCGGTTTCGGTCATGTTACCGGCAAGATCACTCCCGATTCCGGAGAGGACGGAACTTTGATTTTTGATGGCTATAACCAGGTTCTTGATCTTGTCTATCGTAAAATTGATATACCTCGCCAGTTCTCCGACTTCATCCTTTGAGCGTATATCAATCTGGCGGGTCAGGTCCCCTTCGGAGACATCTTTCAGGATCGTCATGGTCCGCACGATGGGTTGGCTGATAGAACGGGCGATAATAAAAGCCCCTACGGTCATGGCGGCGAGCATCGCCGCGCCTATACAAATAATAATGACGAACATCCGGTTAACCGGCGCCATAATATCGGTGTACGAAGCCGCTATCGCCAGACTCCAGGGTTTGGCGGCATTACCCACGGTAAACGGGGACACATAGATCATCATGCCCCCTGCTATGAAATTCAGGGGAGTTCCGGCGGTAACGGCATTGACCAAGTCATTTAAGTGGTCGCCTACAACATCGCCTTCGGTGTCCCGCATATTCTTTCCATTACGGCTGGGATCGAAGTGGGCTATATTATTACCGCCTGAACTAAAGACCGCCGCCACACCGTTCCCAAAAGGTTTTAGGTTGCTCACCACCGTCTGAACCCCGGTCAACTGGACATCAATGCCTACAACGCCGACCGTTTCACCCCTGCTGTTTTTGATGGGAGCCACTATGCCGGGAGCAAAAAAATTCTTTCCGCCCACCGTATAGAGAATGGGTTCGGTAATCACTTCTTTTCCGGTGCTCATGGTGATGGTGTAAAAATCATTTTCCTCGAATCCCGGCGGCAGGGCTTCCGCAAAGGGCCTCCTGTCCGGTCCCAGCGCCCAGACCACCGCAAAGCGCCCGGTACTGTCCGTGCCCGGTGTGTTTGCGTACTGGGCGTCCATACCGTCCAGGATGCCAGGTTTCCAGGCGCTGTATATATTGATCGCCTCCGGATGCGCCTCTATATACCCCCGGAGCATTATGTTGAAAAAATTACGCCGATCCGCGGCGGGCATGGTTTCATACTGGCCCATAGCTTCCGCCAGGGTCCGGGCGGTGTCCATGTAGATTTCAAAGTAACGCCCCACCTTTTCTCCATTTTCCGCCGCTATACTGAGCGCCCCTTCATGGGCCAGGCGGTTAATCTGGGCGCGGGAAAGAACCATCGTTACTGTCGCTAAAAGACCAATGCCAATGACGTTTAACACCGTAAGAATGAGGATGAGCCTCGTACTAATTTTCACAATATATCTCCCGAGGCTCTTTCAAAACTTCAATTTTGAAAGAGCAAACGTATATTTAATGTCTGTCCACAAAGCCGGTTACTTTGCGGACAGACCTTGCTTTTTCGCAGCCTTTAGGCTGCAAAAATGCGGCTGGTAAGACGTTTCTCCAAAGCCAGTTTCAGAACCGACCGGGTTTTAAAATTGGCTTTTTTTTGTTTTTAATAGATTTTCGGATTTAACCGGCAAGTGTGACACCTCCGGATTTGGTAAGAACCTAGACAGGAGCCTTGTAACCCAAACACGTCATCGGTGTTGAGTTCACTCTGCTTACAAGTTACTTATTTCTTTTTGTCCAGTCAATATCTGGTTGTGTTTTTTTGAAAATATTTTTTTGCAAAGTATAACGCTTCCCCCGCGCCGGTTAAAACGGTAATTGAAATTCCCGCTGCCGGGTTCTCGGGAGCTTTATCTTGAAATCCCCGGATTAATCTTTATTGCTTTCGTAAATCCCTTCAAAGTCTTTTGCGATCTTGTGGAAAACATCGAGCAGGATCGGGTCAAAATGAACGCCCTTTCCTTCCAGCATTTTTGTTACCGTCACTTCATGGCTTAACGCGGGTTTATAGCTCCGTTCCATTCTCAGCGCGTCGTATACATCGGCAATGGTTACGATCCGGGCCGCCAGGGGGATCATCTCCCCCTCAAGCTGGAAAGGATAACCGGAACCGTCCCAGCGTTCATGGTGAGAAAGGGCAATTTCCTTGGCCATAGGGTTTGGATAGGTGGAAAGAATAAAAGCGCCGTTTTTGGTATGCTCCCGCATCACCGTCCACTCCCAGTTCGAAAGCGGCCCTTCCTTGTTCAAAATATCATCAGGGGTGCCGATTTTCCCCACATCGTGCATGGAGGCCAAAAACCCGATATTGTCAATAAAATCCGCGTCAATCCGCTTGTACTTTTCGTTTCCGCTCTTGTAAAGTTCCTCCGCCAGGCGCTTTGAATAATAATTGACCCGGATAATATGTTTCCCTGTATCGTTGTCCTTCAGTTTTGACGCCTCCAGGAGGCTGAGGAAGACCGCCCGGAGGAGCCGTTTATTTTCTTCGGTTACGTCATCAAACATGACCACGAATTCGCGGGGTTCCTTAATATCCAGTTCCGCGGGGAAAAGATATACCCTGGTTTGAACCGTTACTATGTCCCGGGACTTGATCCGGGCTTCTCCCTTCCACGAATAGCCGTTTTCACCGGAAATGACGATTTCCCGGATCTTGCGGATTTCTTCCATTTCAAAGGCCCGGCCGAAAACGTCGATAAAATAATTCCCCGCCAGGTTAAAAAAGCCGGTAAAAAGGTTTTCACAGGCCGGATTGGCATAAATAATTTTTAGTTTTTTATCAATAATTAAAACCGGAAAAATACTGGCAAGAAAAGGATTTAACGCGGAAGAAAAATATTTTGAGGTTTCTTCCGCAGGGGATAGCTCCTCATCCTCCACGTCGAGGACCTCAAGAGGTTCGAGGTCCTCTTCCAGTTCATCCAAATCTTTATCCGTATCAGTCATTATGCTCCATGTGTCTGTATTACAACAGGCGCCTTTCAAACCGAATGAATTGAGCTTATTCCAAAACCCGGTTGGTTTTGGAATAAGCTCACGGAAAAGCGGTCAAATGTCCGCTTTTCCATGCAAGGCTGCTGTTCCAAAAACTAAAGTTTTGGAACAGTCTCAATTAGCAATTCCGCGTCACTTTTTCGGATATATTCGGGACCGGAAAAAACCGCCCCTTGATCATTATTAAATATATCAATTTTTTTTGCAATCTCCAATAAGTCCCGGGCCCATCCTTTCCTGAATTCCGGGTCTAAAGAGGCTAAATTTGCCGGATTAGAAGGAAAAATACCGCTTTTGGCGGGAATTTTGTCCAGTTCCCGCTTAAACAAGACGGCATCCGGGCCGGTAAGGAGGAGTCCTTGTTCCCCCGGAGGGGCGGCTGAAAGCGCCTGGACGGCCAGTTCCACTATCCGGGGCGCTTCGGCGTCCATATAGCCGGAAATTCGCTCGCCCCCCCGGTACAGCGCGGTAAAAAAACGGTTTTTCTTCGCGTCAATAAGGGGCAGGGTAATACCGGGCCATACGGAAAAAGGCCGGGCCATACAATCAAGGGTGGAAACCGCCGCCAGGGGAATTCCCAAAGACAGGGCAAGCCCTTTGGCGGCGGCAAACCCGATTCGCAGGCCGGTAAAAGAACCGGGGCCCTTCATACACGCCACCGCTTCCAGTTCCGCCGGTTTGAGGCCCGCGGTTTTCATCAATATATCAATACTGTCAAAAAGAATTTCCGAATGCCGCGGCCCCATATCGGCTTCAAAAGTCCACAGCCCCGTTTCGGCGCCCAGGGCCAGGGATAAAACTGAAACGGCCGTATCAATGGCAAGGACCCTCATATCAGACGTTCCCTCCCGCCTGTTCCATACCGGAAATTTTGAAGAGTCTCCGCTGATCCCCGGTTATGGTGATTTCAACGCTCATAAGGTTCCGGGGGAGGGAATGGGGAAGCCGCTCACTCCACTCAATGACCGAAATCCCCTCCCCGTGGATTAGTTCCGGCCCGCCCAGGTTTTCAAAATCTTCGTCCCCTTCAAGGCGGTAGGCGTCAATGTGATACAGGGGAACACGCCCCCGGTACTCGGAAACAATCGTGTAGGTAGGGCTGGTAAGCGTTTCTTCCACCCCAAGCCCCCGGGCAATACCCTTGGTCAGGCAGGTTTTTCCCGCCCCCAGTCCTCCCCGCAGGGCTACAATACTGCCCGGACGCAGAAAACCGGCCAGCCGTTCCCCCAGAGCTATGGTTTCTTCCGGGGAATCGGAGGAAAACTCAGCCGGGAAGTCCGCCGCTGCCATCAAGCTGCTTAATAAATTGTTTTAATTCCCGGCTTAAGGGAATTAACGGATAATCTACGGCGTCGATAAATGTAATGTCTATTTCCTTGGCCCCCGTAGGTTTTGTTTCAATGGAAAAATCAATGCGCCGTTCAACCGGCTCTTTTATCAATTCAATGACCGCCACCCCCGAAAAAAGCCTCCGGTAATAAATGGGAACATCTTTTCTGATAATCTCTTTAATCGAAAGCACTTTCATGTGGCCTGCCTTGAAAATAATAACCGCTAAAAAGCAGTAATTTTAAAATTGCCTGTTGCGAACTTGCGGTTCAATGAAACTGGCTTGCTATTCATCCGCATAATCAAAGACCAGCGTGTTAATGATATTCAGGGATCTCCGGGGAACCTTGAGAAACTTGATATGCATGATAGTGCTTATCCCGGTCCGGTTGGTTCGTAAAACCTGCCCCAGAACCGCCACGGTTACACCGTTTGTATGGATAAATTCTATCTTTAACCTGGTTCCGGAATTTACGGAAACATTGGTTTTGATTGAACAGCCGCCGATGGATATGTCCAGAATATTTCCCGTCAGGCGGCGTTTATCCACCACCATTTTTTTCTCTCTCCGGTATCCGGTATCCTCAACGTGAACAAAATAAAAATTTGCGGCAATAACCGCCTGTTTTCGCCGGAACCGCCGCTGGGAAAGCCGCCTCATCTGATTTGAATGAACCAGCTGGAGTATTGGGCCATCGGCGGAATCGGATGTTCCCAGCACGCGGGTTTCAAAAGAAAAGCCCTTGCTCGATTTGGTGAAAAATGAAAGGATAACCTTGCCGCCCCGGGGAAGCCGGATAGGAGAGCCCAGGGCGTTTTGCGGATTCTCCACCACCAGATTGTCCCCTTTGGAAGATACGACTTTTACCGGATAACTTTCCTGACCGATGCTGAGGACGGCGGCGGACTTTTCCGGAACCTGGCGGGTGGAATTGATGTTGTCGCCGCCGCCGGAAGCGGATTCCAGAATATTTCTGGTAGAAAAAAGGAGGGAAAGCCGCTCGTGGGCTTCTTCTTCGGTGTTGGCGCTCCGTTCAATAATCCGGTAGGTCCTTTTGAAATGCCGGTCCAGAAGGTTGGGGGAGTTGATTGACCGTTCCACATCGGTTACGCCGTCATTTTTTAATACATATTCCAGCATTTTTGTTTGTTCCCGGTCCAGGCCAATATTGTTGGCAATCCGGTGCAGGGTAAAACCCGAAAAATGGCGGGCTGAAGTGGTTCCGCCGATGCCGCCTCCCCCCATGATTGGCGGATTATATTTTTTTCTTATGGTATTAACAATGATCAGGATTGTAATTATAACCCCCAGGCCGATAAAAAAAAATATCACACCCTGGGAATTTGTCTGCCGGTAAAAATCCCGCATCTGGAACTGTAGAGGGTATAAATAAACCCCCTTTGGAAAACCCATGTTTCCTCCTAATTTGGTGAGACTATGGGATTCCTCATGACGGCATAGAGCTTACGGAGCCGGGGAGCCAATTCATATTCCGCTAAATCCCCTACCAGAACCGCATCCCTGGTTTCATAGGCCGCCAGGAGTTCCCTTAACGCCGCGCCGAATTCTTCAATATAATCGGCTACAAGAATATCATCTACTTTCAGGGCGCTTGTATCAAGCCCCCCGGTTCTCAACAGGTTAAAAATGCGGAAAACTTTTTCAGCGACATTGGAAAAAATCTGAATGGTTTCTACCGCCCGGCTGTCTTTGCCGGTTTGAATGTCCAGGGGCAGGTCTTCAAGCCGGCGGACAAGGCCTTCGAGCAGCGGTTCCGCCCTGTTTAGTTCCCCGGCCGGGTCTTCCAGTTCCCGGAGCCGTTCATCAATAATCCCCTGGAATTCCGCGGGTTCAAAGCCCTCGCCGGAAAATGTTTTGTCCGCCCATTGATATATTTCCGGGAGCTGCCCGGAAAGAAAACAGGCCGCGGGGCTTTGCCGCCAGCGGGCAGCGATACTTTTTTTTTCCTCAAACCCCGCCTGTTCATATTCCGCCATATCCTCACGGGTATAAAGTAATGCCTCCGCCGTTAATTCCACCAGGGAACTGGTTCTGATATCAAGGGTTTTAATATTGGCGAGTTCCCGGTCAAAAATGGCTTCCAGAGAACCGGAGGGCGCCGTTTTTCCGTCTATCTCCAGGCCGCTTAAACGGTATCCCGAACCTTGCAGCCAGTTATCCAGACCGGCAAGAATATCGCCGATGTTTTTTTCCGTTTCCAGGATTATGTCCGCCGGCTTTCCGTTAATGGTTATGGTCATAGTTACCTGTTATTACTGTTTTGCTGGCTGAATTGATCAAGGGACGTGGCCATCCGTTCCATCCGGTTATACGCCCCTTCCATTTGACCATATTGCAGTTTCAGGGCCGCTTCTTTTGCCGCAAGCTGCCGTTCCATAGTATCGATCCGCCGCTTGTCCTGGCTAATCCGGGAATCAATGGTTCCGGTTTTCAGGGATACAAGGCCGCCGCTTTCTACAAAAGGTTTTGCCAGGGTATCTATCATATACGCAAGGCCGGAATCAACAATCAGGTCCCCGTTGGTATCGGAACCGAATAACTGCTGAATGGCGGGCAGCTTTGCGGAAATCGCCTCGTCCAGGGCTTTTTCGTCAATTTCAAGGTATCCCCGCAGCCGGGACGGATCGTAGCTTCCGCCGCCGGACCTTCGCACATCGGTTCCGACACCGATCTGGGTCAGCAGGGCCATGTCCCGTTCCTGGGAAGTGGGGTAGGGGCTTGCCGCCGTCCGCTGGAGGGTATTCTTAAACTGATTAAGGGTTGAATCCCCGGAAAATACCCCCTGACGTTTCCGCATTGCTTCCTGTTCATCGGCGGAAAGGTAGGAAAGTTCCTCAATGATCCGGTCGTCATTCCGGGTCAATACATTGATCTCCGCCATAAGGCGGTTATAGTTGCCCACCAGGGATATAATGGCGTTTTTGACCCCTTCCCGGTCGGGCTGGATCCCCAGGGTAACCGGCCGTTCTGAAATTCCCCGGACGGTAAGGGTAACTCCGGGGATAAGATCATCAATACTGTTGGAAGGCCGCTTGATCTCTATGCCCTCCATAGAAACCACGGCGTCCTGGGCCTGGGAGACCGCATGCCGGGCTTTGACGCCGCCCTGCGCGGTGGGATCAAGAATTGTGATATTCCGCAGGGAAATATTCCGGTGGGTGTTGTCGTTTTCGATATTAATGGCCGTAATGGTTTTTCCCGCCGCCACTTCCTCAAGCCGGTACTGCCGGGTGGAAAAATCAGACGAATCCTGAATGGGCGGCAGGGAAACAGTGGTCCCGTCGGAAAAGGACAGGGACAGGAGCCCCAGGTTGTCAACCCGGGGAGGAATTTCCGGCGGCGTCCATTCAGGCAGGGGGGTCTGGGAGGGATCGTTTTCAATCACGATGCCTCCGTAGGAGATCGAACCGGCGGAAGGCGTCGAAGGGCCCGGAGGCGGCGCGGGTATATCCCGTTCCGTATCGCTTAAAAGCGCGGTGGAGGTTTCCAGCCGCAAAACCAGCGCCGCGTCGTAGGCAAGCGGCGGATTGAGGGGTATGGACGCGGCGGCCCCGGCCCTTACCCGCAGGATATTGTCTTCCACGGAAGCCTCGCCCGAAGCGGCGGGATTTATCCTGACGGTCCGGGTGTCCAGGGAAATATCCCGGCGGGAACTGTAGACCGGTTCCACCAGGCCTGCCCGGATTGCGAGTTTTTCCGCGTCTCCGGAAAAGCCCAGGCGGTTTTCCGCCCCGGTAACTTTGGATTCAATTAAAAGGGACTTGGCGCCCCGCTCCACGGCGATCAGGCTGGCCCCTATTTTGTCCCGTCCCCGGCGGTTCAGGGCCTCGGTAAATTCTTTGAGGCTCCCCCCCCGGAAATTAAAGGATATTTCATCCTGGCCCACGGTAAAGGTATATGTTCCGCCCTCGACCGTAAAAGAATTGTCCAGGGGAGGGGAGAGGAAACGGTCCGCCTGGGCAGTCTGCTTCACCGTAAAACGGTAATCCTGCTCGGCCGCTTCACGAGTGGCCGTGCCGGTAATAACCGATTCATCGGAGGAACCGGCGATACGGTCGTTAAAGGGGTTTTGAAATGAAAAAAGGAGCCGCGCACTGTCCCGCAGGGAATTTACCCGGCGGCCAATTTCCTGCCAGTATGTTTTTTGGGTTTCCAGATTCTCAACATTTTTCTCAACCCGTTCTTTGGGGATCCGTTCAACCTTCATCAGGTCGTCGATGAGTTTCTCTGTATTAAACCGGCTTTTTACCCCCGGCACATAAATATCGGACATACTCCTCTTAATTTACTGCTAAACCCGTTGATCAAACAAAAAACCAATGGTTTCTTTAAGTTTATTGTGCAATCGCTGCAATTCTTCCGGGGGCAGTACCTTAATCACTTTATCGGTTTCTCCGTCAATAACCTTGACCGTTACTTCATTGGACTCATGATCAACGACAAATTTGAGTTTTTTGTTGAATGCGAGGCTTATCCGCTCAAGGTCTACAACAGCGGCTTTGAGGATCTGCGGATTTCTATCCACAGCCTCCCGATTTCCCGGCAGGGATGATTCAAATCGTTCAATGGCGGCGGCTTTTAACTCCGCCGCGCGGCTTTGTGCTCTCTGCTGATATTGTGCAGATACCCGGTCCTTGGGAAGTTCCTGTTGGGAGACAAGACTAATCCTGTTACCCAGCATTGATATAGGTATACCCATGGTAGTACCTCCCTGTACTGCGGTTCAAAAAATTGTGAACCGCACTTATATTCCGCCAATCCGTGGCTGGAACCAAATATGGGAACCTCTGAAAACCCCGGTTGGGTTTCCAGAGGTTCCTCAGTAATTCAAAAAAGGGCGGAGAAGGGCGCGAGCTTCTCCGGCCCTGCGTCTTAAAAGACGACGTCCAGCGGCCTCTTAAAACGCTTAAAAAACAACAACAGAATGATCCGTTTCTTCTTAACCAAGGAGCTGAAGCACCGACTGGGTCCGCACATTGGCCTGAGCCAGCATGGCGTTCCCCGCCTGGGACAAAATCGAATCCTTGGTAAAGGTTACCATTTCCGATGCCATATCCGCATCCCGAATCCGGGATTCCGCGGCCTGAAGATTTTCAGCGGCAATAGCAACGCCTTCAGCGGCCATTTCAAACCGGTTCTGATACGCGCCAAGATCGGCCCGTTGTTTAGATACCGCCTTTAAAGCGGTATCCACAGCCCCGATAGCCATATTCGCCTCTTCAGGGGTAGCAATGGAAACATTACCTGCTTCACCTTGAGCGTTCTGCAAGCCAAGGGCGGCGGCGGTCATGGTACCTACAAAGATCCGTTCGTTCTGATCCATGTTGGCCCCAATCTGGAGCTGCATAACCCGGCCTACTACTGAATCCCGGGCAAAGCCCCCGGTCAGCATGTTCATACCGTTAAATTGAGCATGGCTCGCAATACGGTTGACTTCATCGACCAACTGGGAAACTTCCACCTGGATCTGCATCCGGTCCTCGTCAGAATAAATTCCGTTGGCGGACTGGACCGACAGTTCCCTCAGGCGGTGCAGAATATCCTGGGTTTCCTGAAGGTAACCTTCAGTAGCCTGGATAAAAGACACGCCGTTCTGGATATTGCGTTCCGCCTGATTCAGACCCCGGATTTGGCTCCGCATTTTTTCGGAGACCGCAAGCCCGGAAGCGTCGTCCCCGGCGCGGTTAATCCGCTGCCCGGAACTGAGCTTTTCAATACTCTTCGCCACATCAGCCTGGGTAACCCCAAGCTCACGGTTAGCGTAGAGGGCGCTCATGTTGTGATTTATTATCATATAACCCTCCGTGTGTTAATTTGCCCGGCCATCCCTGGCCGAAGCCGCGCCGCACGAATGGTCTTCCCGGAGGCAGTTTCGCGCCGCCGCCCCCGGAAATAACCAAAACGGCACGAAACGGTTATTCATGGGAGGAAGGGAAAATCCTTCCCTGGTCATGGATAAACGTTCCGAACCGCCGTACGCCAACATTCTGGTTTTTAGGCCAAAATGCCTACGCAACAGAAGGTTTTTGTCAAAGAACCCCGGAAAACCCCCAGTTAAGGGGATTTTTCCGCTTTTTTACGGCAGGGGAGGGCCCTACAGGAACCTCCCCTACTATAAATGTACTACTCTACTGGAGAAGTTGCAAGACTGAAGTGGTCCGCTGGTTTGCCTGGGCCAGCATGGCCGTTCCCGACTGGGTCAGAATCTGATCCCGCATATAGGTTACCATCTGGTTAGCCATATTGGTATCCCGAATCCGGGATTCCGAAGCCTGGAGGTTTTCCGCGCCCACATCAAGGCCGACCACCGCGTGTTCCAGCCGGTTCTGATAGGCTCCCAGATCCGCCCGCTGTTTGTTGATCTTCCGCAGCGCGGTGTCCAGAGTCCCGATAGCCCGGTTGGCATCTTCGGGGGTCTCGATGGTGATGAAGGTTTCATCCCCGACATTGCGAATTCCCAGTCCTTTGCTGGTCATGGTGCCGATAAAAACCTGCTCCCGCTGATCCATGTTGGCGCCGATATGGAACCACATGGAGCCGGTAATAAGGTTTTCCCCGGTTTGACGGGCAAAACGGCCGGTGAGCATATTCATGCCGTTGAACTGGGCATGGCTGGCGATACGATCTACCTCGTCGACGAGCTGGGAAACTTCCACCTGGATCTGCATCCGGTCCTCGTCGGAGTAGATGCCGTTTGAAGCCTGGACGGCCAGTTCCCGCATCCGCTGGATAATATCCTGGGTCTCCTGGAGATAACCTTCGCTAGTCTGGATGAAGGAAATACCGTTTGAGGCGTTGGCGGAGGCCTGGTTCAGGCCCCTGATTTGGCTCCGCATTTTTTCGGAAACCGCCAGGCCGGAAGCGTCATCTCCCGCACGGGTGATCCGAAGCCCGGAAGAGAGCTTCTCCATAGATTTGGTAAGGTTGTTTTGGGTAACCTTGAGGGACCTGTCGGCGAACATTGCGCTCAGGTTGTGGTTGATGATCATGTCATCCTCCGTGATGATAGTGTTCCAAAGGCATCCGTGCCTTTGTTTTGGTCAATCGTTCTCATACCCGGGAATCCGCGGAATTTCCGGGTAAAAAAAACAACTAACCAGTTCTTTTTTCGGCAGACCGGAGGAAAAACTTTAGCTTTTTTTGAAAAAAAATAGAGAAAATCGAAGATGGGGTTCCCGCCGGAAATATGGGCGTTTCGTATCCGTCAATCACCCTGAATTTTCAGAATTCCCTTCAGGAGCAGGCTCTTCCATTTCCAGAGGATAGGACCCGCCTGTATCCGTTCCTGTAAAAGGGCCTGAATCCGGGAAAAATCCCCGGCCCCCAGTTTTTCCCCAATAAACGCTCCCCAGCGGGAATGTTCCTGGTCAAACCAGAGCCCCAGATCCCGCCCGGTAATCAGCCGTTCCTCGTTTTGTTCCACCCTTTGTTGTTCCAAAATAAACCCTGAACCCTGGAAAGCTTCCACCAGGGTATCCGCGTCCCAGGTGCGAAAATCCGGGCCGTCGCCGGAAGCGGCAGTTTTCGCCGGGGCCTTTCCGGGAACCCCTGAAAAAAAGGCGGTTTCCGCGGCCTCCATTTTGGCGCTTAACTCTTCCCCGGCGCCACATTCCTCCCGGAGAATCCGGGATATCCGTTCGCCCAGGAGGGGAGGGGAACAAAGGACCACAAAATCCCCCCCGGAGGCAAGGAGCTTTTGAAGGGCCCCGGCCAGCGCGGTAAAAAATTCCGCCGCCCCCGGGGCCGCCATGCCGGTTTTCCCAAAGCCCCGCCGAAAGGGCTCCCGAAGCAGGATATGATCAAAAAGGGGGCTGGAAAACCACGCGGCGCAATCTTCCGGCGAAGGGGGCAGGGCGCCGGAATGGACGGCGATTTCCGGCATTTCTGTCTCGTCCAGAGTCTGGGCGTAGCGGAACAGGGCTTCCTTAGCCATTTCGCTGTCCACCAGGGCGGCGCAGAGGCCTTCGGGGGTCCGGCGCAGGCTTTCCCAGAGGAGGAGGCCGTCGTCGGCCAGGGAGATGAGAACCCGGTCATGCCGGGCGATGGAAACCGCATCGAATATGCGGTTTCTGCCGGAAAGCAGGAGGGCGCTCCGTCCCGATTCAAGCCGCTTGAACCAGCCCTCCCGGCCTTTGGAAGAGGCCGCCCAGGTTAGAATTTCCCCGTCCGCGGGGTGAATTTCGCCGGCAGGATTATCTCCCAAAACAATGGCGGCCTGGAGTTCCCGTTTTCGGAGAACTTCTTCCCGGATTTTCCCCTCGTACCCGATCCGGGAGGGGAGGTAAAAAGCCCGGCCCTTGAGGCTGGTGGGCAGGTACTGCTGGGCCGCCCAGTGATCCCGGTAGGCGTGGGGGTAGACATAACCCTCCCCGTGGCCGAAACTTTCGGCGTCCCGGCTGGCGTCCCGGAGGTGGTTGGGAACCTCGGCGTCCTCTTTTTCCACCTCTTTCAGCGCGTCAAAAAAAGCCATGGCGGTATTGGATTTTGGGGCCGTAGCCAGGTAGAGGCAGGCGTGGGCCAGGGGGAAATTCCCCTCCGGGAAACCAATCCGGTCAAAGGATTCAGCGCAGGAGATAACCACCTGTAGTGCCTGGGGGTCCGCAAGGCCCACGTCTTCGCTGGCGAGGATAATCATCCGCCGGAAGATAAAACTCGGGTCCTCGCCGGCCCGAACCATCTTGGCAAGCCAGTAAAGGGCGGCGTCGGGGTCACTGCCCCTGACGCTTTTGATAAAGGCGCTGATCGTGTCAAAATGATAATCCCCGTCCCGGTCGTAGAGTACCGCCCGGCGCTGGATGCTTTCCTCCGCGGCCTCAAAAGAGACCTGGATTTCCCCGCCTTCGGGGGGCGGCCATTGGGGGGGGCTGGTTTCTACCGCCAGTTCCAGGGCGTTAAGGAGGCTCCGGGCGTCCCCGCCGGCAACTTCCACCAGGTGTTCCAGAGCGCCTTCCTCAAAGGAAACCCGCCATTTTCCGTATCCCCGTTCCCTGTCGGCCAGGGCCCGCCGGGCGCTTTCCAGAAGGTCCTGGGAACTCAGGGATTTAAGCTGAAATATCCGGCTTCGGCTTACCAGCGCCCGGTTTACCTCAAAAAAAGGGTTTTCCGTGGTGGCGCCGATGAGGATTACCGTGCCGTTTTCCACCCAGGGAAGCAGGGCGTCCTGCTGGGCCTTGTTCCAGCGGTGAACCTCGTCCACAAAAAGAATTGTCCGTTTGCCGTAGAGCCGCTGCCGTTCATCCGACCGGTCAATGGCCTCCCGGATGTCCTTAATGCCCGAAAGGACCGCGTTGAGGCTTTCAAAAGTCGCCCGGGTAGTGTTGGCGATGACCCGGGCAAGGCTTGTTTTTCCCGTACCCGGCGGGCCGTAAAATATTATTGAGGAAAGCCGGTCGGCCTGGATGGCCCGCCGTAAAAGCCTGCCGGGACCGACAATATGATCCTGGCCGACAATGTC
>JAISAN010000037.1 GCA_031266635.1 Treponema sp.
TATTCCTTCCATACCGGTGGAGAAAGCCTGGATCAGACCTACCGGGATATGGGCCGGGCCTACCGGCGGATTTTTCAGCGCTGCGGCCTTACGGTGATCCCCGTTCAGGCCGATTCGGGTGCTATGGGCGGGAGCGGCTCCGAAGAATTTATGGTAGAAAGTGAGATTGGGGACAATACCCTCCTCCTCTGCAAAAAATGCGAATACGCCGCCAATGTGGAAAAAGCGGGCTGCAAACCCGACTTTGCCGCCCCCGCTTCTGTTGAGGCCGCCCGGCAGGCGGCGGCTTCCCTGCCGGCGGCCTTGCCGGCCATCGAAAAAATCGACACCCCGGCGGTCAAAACCATCGGGGAACTCTGCGATTTCCTTAAAACGGACGCGAAACAGTTTATCAAAACCCTGATCTACCGGGCGGTGAATGTGGAACTGGACCTTTCTTCCGCGCCGGGGGGGGCAAAGCTGGAAAAACGGAAGCCCGCGGTAGAGGCGCCGGAAATCTACCCGGAGGCTTTTTTCGCGGTGCTTATCCGGGGCGATCTGGACGTAAACGAGGTAAAACTCGCCGCGGCGCTCAAGGCCGGCGAGGCGGCCCTGGCGGCGGACGCCGATGTGGAAAGGATCACCGGCGCGCCGGTGGGTTTTGCCGGCCCCGTGGGGCTTGCGGGCGTTCCCGTCATCGCCGATGAGACCGTTACGGCCATGCGCGACGCGGTAACCGGGGCGCTGGCGAAGGACCTCCACTACCGGCACGCGGCGTATGGCCGGGATTTTGAAGCGTGGATGATTACGGACCTCCGCACCGTTAAAGCCGGGGACCGGTGCCCCCTCTGCGGCGGGGAACTGTACGAAAAAAAAGGCAACGAACTGGGCCATATTTTCAAGCTGGGCTATAAGTATACCCGTTCCATGAACGTCAGCTACCTGGACGAAAACGGCAAAAGCCAAATTCCCACCATGGGAAGCTACGGCATCGGCCTTGACCGGACCCTGGCCTCGGTGATTGAGGAACACCACGATGAGGCGGGGATCATCTGGCCCATGACCGTAGCGCCCTACCAGGTGATCATCATCCCCATTAAATACGAGGGGGCCATGAAAGCCGCGGCGGATAAACTGGCGGCGGACCTGGAACAGGCCGGACTTGAAGTGCTGGTGGACGACCGTAATGAGCGCCCCGGCGTTAAATTCAACGACGCGGATTTACTGGGCATTCCCCTGCGGGTGGTTATCGGCGATAAAAATCTGGGCCTGGAAAAGCCAATGGTGGAGCTAAAGGCCCGGCGCGAAAAAGAAAGCCGCCTGAGGCCCCTGGATACCGTTGCGGAGGAACTGGCCGCATTGGTACGAGGGGAACTGGCCGCCCTGAACGGGTGAACCGCCCGCTTCCCGGCGAAGCGTTCTCAATATTCGGAAACCGCCTTTACCTATCTCCGTTCCCCCAGGAGGACCTTGAGTTCCTGGATTTCCCTGATTAGCCGGGTCCGGGTATAGTCCCGGAATTTTTTGGGGATCATCTCTTTGGAGGTACATTCCACGGTGGCCACCAGATTTTGTAAATCCACTTCGTGGGGGTACGCGGCGGGGACAAAATCGCCCATGGCCTCTTCCATATCTTCCCTGGTTACAAAGACCCGGTCGTCCATGGCGGCCAGGAGTTTTGCCCGGACCAGAACCGCTTCCAAATCGGCGCCGGAATATTCATGGTGGTATTTCTTAAAAAGATCGGAGATGGGGAATTTGCGGATGTCCAGATCCAGCTTCCGGACCAGGGTATTGAACAGAGCCTCCCGGTCCGTATCGGTTTCGGGGTAAAAAAGGGCCAGATGTTCTTCCGCCCGGCCCTGGCGTTTTAAGTCTATGGGGATAAGATCGGGCCGGCAGGTAATAAGGAACCAGATAATTTTCCCCCGGTATTCGGTATTTCCCATAAAGCTGGCGATCTGGGCAAAGACCCGGTTGCTGGTCCCCGAATCCCCCTCCTGATCCCGGTCCCCAAGGAAGGCGTCGGCCTCGTCTATCATCACCGCCACCGGGGACATGGCTTTGAGAATGTTCAGCACCCGTTCCAGGTTGGATTCCGTATCCCCCTGCCATTTGGACCGGAAGTTGCGGAACTTCACCATGGGGATGCCGATTTCCCCGGCAAAGGCGCTGACCATAAAACTTTTTCCCGTCCCCACGGGACCGGCAATCAGGTAGCCCATGGGAAGCACGTCCTGCCGCCCCATTTTAATGGCCCGGGCGGCGTTTTTAAACCGCTTCTTCACAAAATCGTGGCCCGATACATGGGAAAGGTTAAAGCCGGTCTCCAGGAATTCCAGAAGCCCCGCCGCCTCGTTTTCGATAAATTCCTTTTTTTTCTGACTCATATACCCCAGGGACAGGGATTTGTTTTTTTCATAACTTTCCGAAACCATTTGGTTCAGGTTCATTAAATTGAGACCGCTGGTAATGGAACCGATCCGCTCCGCCGAGAGCCCCCGTTCCAGGAGCAGCTTCCCCTCCTGTTCCTTGGAACGCAAAAAACTCGACCGGACTTTTTCATCCGGGAATGGCACATTTACCTTGACCGAGGCGGGGGAACTCACCAGCCGGGGAGAAACGTCGGTCAGGTTCTCCGTCAGCAGGATGATGGAAATATCCCCCCGGATAAACCGGGGGTCCCCGGCCCAGCGGCTAAAGGTTACCAGACAGTCCCGGTCCGCGTCGGAAAGGCGGATCATATCCCCCGCGGGAACAACAGTTTCCGCGTAATCGATGATCAACACCATCCGGCAGTGTCCATTCCGGGACTTGGGAATCCGGGACAAAAAATATTTTTCCAGATAATAGAAACTTTTCTCCGGTCCCAGGTCGGGAGACTCAAAATCCACAGGTTCCGTACTGGGGCCTGAGTATTGTTTCGCCATAACCGCCAGGTATTCCCGGGCCATTTCCTCCTCCACGAAAGTTACCCCGCTGGAACGGTC
>JAISAN010000090.1 GCA_031266635.1 Treponema sp.
ATTATGTTTTTGCCTTTCACGACAGTGACGAAATAGGCCCAAAAATGGCAGCGCGGGTAGCAAAACACACTGGGTTAAAACAAAGCGATTTATAAAAAATAAGAAGTAAAAAATACCGCTCTTTTTTACGGCAGTTCTCATGGACGTATCATAATGACACCCATAGAAGAAAAAATTACCCATGCGGGTTATTTTGACCCATTCAATATACACGGCATCCCTTTACCGGGTTTTGGAACCCGCTTGTTATACCGCAGTAAAAGGATTAAACCGGGGAAGCTCTAAAAACTCAGGCCGGGTTTTCAGGGCTTCGGCAAAGGCCGCCGGAAAATCGCTAATTCATTACTATATAAAGAATTACGCAAACACAAGGGACTTTAGTCCGCCTTCTCAAAAGGGTAAAAAACGCTAAAAATTTCAGTTTCCGGCGGTTCCGTCATGGTATCCTGATGGCAAAGGGAAACAAAAATTGGGGTTTTGGTAAAACTTGGCACGGTTTATGCATATATATTAATGTTGGCGAGGAAAAGCAGAATCCGGATGCCTGTCAGGACCGGATTCCGGGAGCGGGGCCAAAAACCCCAGGCTCCGCATAGTTCCCGCCGAATAAATCTATTTTCAAGGAGATATGGTATGAAAACAGTAACCATGTATCGTCCCAACACTATCCAGAACGCCCTGAGCGATTTTGATCGCTACTTCGAGTCTTTTTTCGGGGACTCGGCCCTGGCCCCCGCGGCTCGGGTCTTCGGCCATCTGCCCCCGGTAGATGTTCAGGAAACCGAAAAAGCTTTTGTCATGGACATGGAACTTCCGGGCTATGAGGAAAAAGACATCGCGGTCCATGTGGACGGCGGCAGCCTCAGTATTGAGTCAAAGCAGGAAGAGGCCACGGAAGAAAAGAAGCGCGGCGGAACCTATATCCTCCGGGAGCGGCGGCTCAATTCTTTCAACCGGTCTTTCAAGCTGCCGGAAAACGCCAATCCCGAGACCGTTTCCGCCGCCTTCAAAAACGGCATCCTTACCCTGGAAATTCAGAAACGCCCTGAAGCCCAGAAAAGGATGATTAAAATAAACGCCAGTTAAAAAGGTAAAGCGAAGCCAGGAAGCGGATCAGCCTTCTGGCTTCGCTGTATTCCGCCCTCCCGCTCCGCCGGAGCTTCTTTCACCACGCGGTATCCTATAACCCCAGATCTTTTCCCACCAGTATAATCTTGATCCGGCCGGCGGGTTTGCAGAGCCGGGTGTGGACGATAAACGTACAGATCGAATCCGGGACCAGGCAATTGGCGCAGCTGCCGGTTTCATTACAGGGGGTTTTCTGGCCGGGAAAACGCTGCTGATTCAGGGGGGCCGCAATGGTCCGGGCCCGGGCGTAGGCGTCCTCCAGGGTTTTTACCACCTTGTTCATCCCCGCCACCACGATGACCTGCCGGGGCCCAAACATCATCGCCGCCGTCCGGTTGCCGTTGCCGTCAATATTCACCAACTGGCCGTCTTCGCTGATAGCGTTACTGCCGGTAAGGTAGGTATCGCAGAGCAGGGCCCGGCGCATGAACTCCATCCGCTCCTCCGGGGACTTCGCCGTGTCCCGGTCCAGTGTCCGATACCCTTCCCCGGCAAGCCGTTCCTGAATACCCAGACCGGCAACGCTCATGGAACCGCCCCAGGATACCGTATCGCTTTTCGGTATCAGGGAAAGCACTTTGTCCGCCGCCTCGCCGGGATCATCAACATACCACGCCTCAAAACGCCGGTTCTGCAGGGCCTTCACTACCTTGGCGCCCAGTTTCCGGTTCCGCAATTCCTGGGGTGTACTCATTTTTTTCCTCTCTGCCCAAAAGTTTAACGAGGTTTAAAAAAAGGTTCCAGCGCTTACTAAAGGGGAAGAACCCCCTCCGCGCCGTTGACAGACCAATCCCCCGCCGGTAAAGTCGATGTATGAGCGAGTACCTGATCGAGGGCGGCGTTCCCATCAACGGAACCATCCGGGCCAGCGGAAACAAAAACGCCGCCCTGCCCTGTCTCGCGGCGGCTCTTTTAACCGGCGAGCCGGTAACTTTACGAAACATTCCCGACATTGAGGATGTCCAGGTCATGCTGGAAGTATACGCCGCCCTGGGCGGGACGGTGGAAAACCCATCGCCCAATGTCTACCGCCTTTGTCTTAATAATTTCAGGTCGTCGGAGATTCCGCCGGAACAGGCCCGGAAGATCCGGGCGTCCATTCTTTTCGCGGGCCCCCTTTTGGCCCGGACCGGCAAAGTAGTGCTGCCTCCCCCCGGCGGGGATGTGATCGGCCGGCGGCGGCTGGACACCCATTTTCTGGCCCTCACCGAGCTGGGCGCAAAGGTGCGAAGCAACGGGGCCTTCATTTTTACCGCCAAAACCCTCAAGGGAGCGGATATTTTTCTCGACGAAGCTTCGGTAACGGGAACGGAAAATGCCGTCATGGCGGCGGTGCTTGCCAGGGGGCAGACAATCCTCACCAACGCCGCCAGTGAGCCCCATGTACAGGACCTTTGCCGTATGCTGGTTGCTATGGGCGCCCGGATTGAGGGGATAGGTTCCAACATCCTCACCATAAACGGGGTGAAAAAACTTTCGGGCTGTGATTTTGAAATCGGCGCGGATTTTATGGAGGTTGGCTCTTTTATCGGCCTTGCCGCCGCTACCGGCGGGGACCTCCGTATCGAAGGCATCAGACCCCAGGACCTCCGGCCCGCGAAAACCGCCTTCGGCAAGCTGGGCATTGTTTGGGCCCAGGAGGAAACAAGCATCCATGTGCCAAAGAATCAGGCTATGGAAGTAAACTGCGATCTGGGGGGGATGATCCCCAAGATCGACGACGCCCCCTGGCCGGGCTTTCCGCCGGATCTGACCAGCATCGTTACCGTGGTAGCTACCCAGGTAAAAGGGACAGTCCTGATCCACGAAAAGATGTTTGAGTCCCGGATGTTTTTTGTTGATAAACTTATCGGTATGGGCGCCCGGATCGTCCTCTGTGATCCCCACCGGGCGGTGGTAACCGGACCTTCCCGGCTTACGGGATCGGAACTCCACAGTCCCGATGTACGGGCCGGCATGGCTATGATCATCGCCGCCATGTGCGCCAGGGGAAAAAGCGTAATCCGCAATGTCTATCAGATTGAGCGGGGATATGAAAACCTGGTGGAACGCCTCAGCTCCCTGGGGGCGAGTATCGTGCGGAGCAAGTAGCTTCAGCGCCGCGGCGATGCCTAGTATGAGGCTGTTCCAAAACTTCAGTTTTGGAACAGCAACCTTAGATTTACATGGAAAAGCGGGCATTTGACCGCTTTTCCAAGAGGTTGTTTCAAAACCGACCGGGTTTTGGAACAACCTCGTATGTCTCTTCCCCGCCGGCCGCTCCTTTCATAATTTCCCGGTAGGCCCCCTCTATTTTCATAAAGGCCCGGGCCGCTTCTTCCCGCTGCCGCTCGTCCAGCTCCTGGAGGCGGTCGGGGTGGAATAAAATTGCCAGACGGCGGAAACCGGACTTTACCTCATCCGGGGAAGCGCCGGGCTTCAGGCCAAGAACTTCCCATGCCGCTTCCGGCGGGGGAGAAAAAATCCGTTCCGCGGCATTATGAACCCCCTGCTCAAAAGCCCGGTAACCGGGGTCGAGGATGGAGCGGATATGGGCCGCGGTTTGCAGAGCCTGGTCCCCGAAAGCAAGGGCATGGAGGGTTTTCCCCAGCCAGGGGAGGTCCTCCCGGGAGGCCCGCCGGGCGGCAAGACTCTCCGCCAGCAGATCGGCGTTCAGTATTTTTCGCCGGGACTCGGCCAGACGGCAGAAAGATTCAATCAGGGGGCCGTATTTGCCGCTGCCGGGAAAGGCCGCCAGAGCGCCCCGGACCGCCTCCGCGCCGACAGTGTTTCCCGGACCGGCGCCCGGATTTTCCGGGGATATTGATTCGGAGAGGACAAGAACCGCCAGGCCGCACCAGGCCGCCAGCCCCGGTTCCCCTTCATAAAAACCCGGACGCCCCGGACTTTCAAAATAGGCCGCCACTGCCCGGTCGGAACGGAATTGGCGGAAAAGTTCCTGGGTCAGATACCCCATCAGAACGCCGGTAATGATCCCCGGCAGACCGGCGATAAGACCGATAAGACCGCCGGTCAAAGGCCCCGCCCAGAGGGGAGGATGTTTAAAAAAACGGAATGTTTTTTCCCGGAGGGAAGAACGGCGGGAATCCATGCCTGTTTTACCCGTGCTGAGCGGCAAGGAATATCAGCGAAAAGATAAAAAGAAGCGCCAGGACGGCGATAAAGATAACAAGGGTCGTGGAAAACCCCAGGGAAATGACCGCCCAGATACCGGTGGTATTAAGGATGTTCCGGTACAGACGGACCAGGCCGTTAAAAACCAGCGGCAAAAGAGGTAACATGGGGATAAAGAGATACCGGGGCCGTTTTCGGGCCCGGTATCGCCAGCCGATGACGATCGACAGGATCGACAGGGGAAGGAAAAACAGGGGAACGCTCAGGCGGTATACTATTTCCGCCTCAAAAACTCCGGGCAGATACCCGGCGGAACCAAGACGCCGGGCGGCGGAAAAAAGTTCTCCCAACTGCAAATTGTCCAGTCCCCGCCGGGTATGGGAAAGAAGCAGAAAATCCTCATAACTAATATCCAGCAGCAACTGGGTCTCCCCTGAAACGGCCTCCTCCGGCGAAGGAGGCAGGGCCGGGTCGGCGGCCCAGAGGGGCCCCCAGCGGTGGTTCCGGTCATGGCGATCCAGGGCCTGCATCAGGACCGCTGTCTGGGGCCGGGCGCCGGGCCGGATGGGGAGGATTTTAGCATACGGCGCTTCCACCCGGGAAACCGGCCGGGCATCACCGTCAAAGCTGATATATTCAAGGCCGATGCCGTAAGAATAATCGGGAAAACCGGAAAGGCTGGAAAATCTCAGCGCCGCACGGCGCGGGCTGCCATTTACGCTGCTTACGGGGAGGGAAAAAACCGCGCCGGTAAGAACCTCCCCCACCGCCAGTTCCATCTCATCAATAAAAAAAGCCGTCTCCCTGGCGCCCTGTTCGCTTTTTATGAAAAAATTCGCCGCGTCGGGATCGTTGGGGCTAAGCTCCAGCAGCTCCTGGAAAATATAATAGGCCCTAATCCAGTCGCCGGAAACCATAGCTTCATACCCGGACTGTTTTAGGCGGAACGTGGCGTAAAGCCGGGATTCCCGGACATTGGGGGCCAGGGATTGTATGGCGCTCCATGAAAGGCCGGCAAGCCGGGCCGCGTCCGCCGCCTCCAGGCTGTCCGGCCCGGCGAGCCGCCCTGCCAAAGTTGCCAGCCAGTGGGCGTCAAAATACCGTTCCTCCGCCAGGGCCGCCTTTCCCAGGATTAGGGCCTCGGTTACATTTACCGGCTGCCGCTGTCCGGGCAAAACCGAAACCGCGGCGCCCCAGGCATCCCCCGCCGCTTCCGCCCGGACAGCGGCCCGATCCTTATCCTCCTCAAACCGGTAATCCTCCAGATGAACGGCGGCCTGATCTTTCAGCCTGCTCATTTCCGGACTGCCCGGCCATATCCTATCGCAGATGGCGATAAACCAGGCAGCCTCCAACCATTCCCCCTCCTGGCCGTGAACATGGGCCCGCTCCCGGGCCAGGCGGTACAGATTACCCTCGGAGCGTTTATTCAGCTCCTGGTCCCGGAGCAGGGGAAGGGCAAGGAAAAAAAGCAGGCCGTATACCATAGCGGCGCAGATAGCGGTGATCACCGGCCCTTTGATGCTCTGAAAAAAACGGGGAGAAAAACTGGTATATTCTTCTTCGGCAAACGCGGCCCGGCCAAAGGGAATAACCAGGGCGGACATAGCCAGAGCGGGAAAAAGGTTGATAAAATCCACCAGGCCCCGGATTATACGCCAGGAACGGGAAAAATAGGGAATCGGAGCGGTTTCACCGGGGAAAATGAACCGGAACCCCATAAGTACAAGGCCGCAGACTATTACATAGAGAATAAATATACCCGGCGGGGAAAGGAATATCCGGGGGTCAAATTTCTTCTTCATCGTTTTGCCTTTTTGCCAAAAATACCAGGAACGTATAGAGATTCACCAGGATCCCAAAAAAACAGAATATCAGGGGAACTGTCCGGGAAAGGGGCAGGGGAAAACGATCCCCCAAAAAAGAAGCAAAAAGGTCCTGAATCTCCGGGGCGTTAAGAAAAGTCTCCAGGGCAAGAATACCCCGGAAAGCCAGACAGCCCAAAAAGAGGTTTGCCAGGGGCCAGTTGCTTAATTTCAGGATAAAACCCAGGGAAACCAGTAAAAAAACCAGGGCGCCGGCGTATATAAAAAACGGCGGAAAACCTTCCCGCAGACGGGCTTCAAATTGCCGGCCGGTAAGGGAAAGATCGATAGCCGCACTTCGGAGAAACCAGGGATTTTCCTCCCGAAACGGAACCGGCGGCAGGCCAATAATGGTATTATTCGGTCCCAGCGGCTGTTCCTGATAAAGCAGCGGCCGGCCGGGAATAGCCGCCACCCGGGGCCCCAGGCTTTCACCCGGTTCCCGGAGGAGTACAATCGCCGTATCGCTCCGGGTCAGCAGCATCCCCGCCTCCCCCAGGGGCCTGGCCGTATCCCGGATCGGCGCCATATCCCCCAGCCGTTCCAGTCCCAGGGAAATTCCGCCCGTAAAGACAAGAACCAGAACGCCAAGACAGATCATCACCGGGGGAGCGGAAAGCCGCCGTCTGCGGCCCAGAAACCCGGCGTTCAACCGGGCGGCATAACTTAATCCGGAAAGCAGGGACCCATAAACCGCCAGGGGCAGGGCCCAGCGGGCGGCGGCGATAAAATCGTAGAGCATCATCCGGGGCTGGGGGGGCAGCAGCCGAATTCCGTCGATTCGGATATGAAGAAACCGCAGGGCCGCGGCAAACAGCAACAGGACGGCAAAACTGAGACTGAAAAAAAGCGCCAGCCGGGCCAGGTTTTTCACCTTTCAAGCCTAACACGGGGCAACCGCTCTTGCAAGCCGTTCCACATTAGGGAACAACCTCAGCTCTGAGGCTTTCCCAAAACTTCAGTTTTTGGGAAAGCAACCTTAGATTTATATGAAAAAGCGGACTTTAGACCACTTTTTCAAGAGGTTGTTTCAAAACCAACCGGGTTTTGGAACAACCTCAGCGCTCTTAAGAAGATTTTTCCGGGAGGGCCTTCATCTTTTCCTTGAGTTCCAGGAGCATCAGGTCCGCGGAAGCGTCTGAACTTTCCAGTTCCTTGAATTTCTTCTCCAGACTGGCGCCGGCGCTGAAATCTTCCAGCTCCCTGGCGGCATCGGCCTGGGCTTCCATCTGATCTACCTTGGCCGCCATACGGTCAAAAGCGTCAAAGGCGGTCCGGTTGCCGGAAACACTGGAGATGGTATTTTGTATTTTCTGCTGAGCTTCCGCCCGTTTTGCCCGGGCAATAAGGAGGTTTTTCTTCCGCTGGGCCTCTTCGATCTTGTTTTGCAGTTCCCGGAGCGATTCCTTAAGCTTATCTACCGCGTTTTTTTGCGCTTCCCACTGCTTCTGATACTCCCCGGCGGCCTTATCGTATTCCTGTTTACGGAGCAGGGCTTCCCTGGCCAAATCGTCCTTCCCGGCCTGAACCGCCAGCATGGCCTTCCGCTCCCATTCCTGGGACTGGGCCTGTTGGTTATCCTTCTCCCGCTCCAGCTTTTTTTCGTCCGCAATAGCCAGGGCCACCGCTTTTTTGGACTCAATCAACTGATCGTTCATCTCGATGATAAGCTGATTCAGCATTTTTTCCGGTTTTTCAGCCTTACTGATCAAATCATTTACATTCGATGAAACGAGGGTTTTTATCCTTGAAAAAATGCCCATTTTCCCGGCCTCCTTGACGGCTAGCTTCGGTATTTTGAAAGAATTGGATAATGCTGAGTCAGGGCCAGGCTGAAGGCGTCCAGGGTGGCCCGGAATTCCCCATAATCCAGGGTATCATATTCCAATGTATCAATTAATACGATTTTATCGTTTTCCAGGGCATAGGCGCCGTGAACTATGTCATTGGCGTTGAGTTCCAGAAGTTTGGTGAACAGCTCCAGGCGCTGTTCCTTTGGGGCGTCCATTACGACAGCCCGGAACACGACCAGCGGCTCCGCCAGCATAACCGCCACACCCTGGAGGTTATGTTCCTCATCATCAAGATACCAGAGCTTTTTATCAACTTCCCGGTAGGTCAGCATGAGATCGATGAGGTACTGTTCAACCTTATTTTCTGTCATGATTCACCTTTTTTTCAAAAAATTGAGACATTTTATCCGGGCGGGGGCCGGAATTTGGCCCGGTGCGCCTCCGGTTCCCGTTAACCCAGGAAAACCTGCCCGGCATTATCAATGGCAAGAATGGTTTTACACTCGGAACAGCGGAAACGGCCCGGTTTTAAGGCTTTAAGCTTTTTAGAACAGATGGGACAGGCAAAAATCTTGGGGAACAGGGAAACCGATTCCGCTGAAGAACCGCTGCGGAAAAAGTTAACCGAATCGTCCAGATTGTCCTTAATATTGAAGAATTGGGAGAAACCAAGGAGCTGAAATACCTCGTATACCTTGGGCTGGATTTCTAGAAGCACCAGGTCCCCACCCCGGGGTTTTACGGATTTTAAGAAGGCGGTAAAAGAACCAATACCGGTGGAAGATACATAATTAAGGCCGCCGCACTGAAAAACCAGGCGAATAAAGCCGCTTTCAATGGCCTTGGCAACTCGTTTCTGAAAATAATTGGAATTATAAGTATCTATGTACCCGGTAAGATACAAAATAAGGCAGCCTTCTACCTCTCCTACCTTTTGAAGCTTTATTTTAAGGCTTTCATCTTTTTCATCATCAAATCCAGGAACAATATCGTTGTTTGTCATGACGCTTCCTTCATCCGCACCCCATTAACATGATAATGAATTATTCCACAATAACCAATTTATTTCAACACCTGTTGACAACACTTCATTATATATTATCTTTTCGTATGAGTTTTGTCAAACCACGATTGATAAATTCTCCAAAAATTTCTATTAAACCAGGTTTTTATTCCCTATATTTATCATACTACGGATTGGCCCGAAAAATAGAGTTTTATTAAAAAAGAGCGGGGATTTTTTGGATTTTTTTGGGATTCCGGCGCCCTGCCGGGGCTGCTTGTTTTGCGTCCCGCGGCGCATACGGCGGCCTTTGGGCCGCCTCCCTTTCCTGGGTATTGGGGCATTTCCTGGGCGCCGGGCGTGTGCTACATTATTGGATGACAGCCCTTACCGGGCTGCTTATTCTGCGCCCCGCGGCGCGTACGGCGGCCTTTAGGCCGCCTCCCTTTTCTGGGTACGGGGGCATTTCCTGGGCGCCGGGCGTGTGTTACATCGTTGGATAACAGCCCCTGCCGGGGCTGCTTGTTCTGCGCCCCTTCGATTTCGGATACAATAAATCATGGTTTTATCGGATATTGTCATTATCCTCTGCCGGGTTACGGAACCGGGGAATGTGGGGGCTGTCTGCCGGGCCATGAAGAACATGGGCCTTTCCCGGCTGCGGATAGCCGGTACGGTCCGGGAAAGCCTGGACGGAGAAGTAATCCGGGCCCGGGCTGTCCATGCCGCGGATATTTGGGAAGGGGCCGCCTTTTTCGACACCCTGGCCGCCGCCGCCGCGGACTGCTCCCTGCTGATCGGGACCACCCGCCGCCGGGGCCGCCGCCGGAAACAGGTAAGCCTGGATCCCCGGCGCCTGGCGGCCTGGATTGGGGAAAAACCGGGTTCCGCGGCCCTGGTTTTTGGTAATGAGCGCACCGGCCTTGAAGACAGCGAACTCGATTTGTGCAATATCGCCTCCCATATCCCCGTTTCCGGCGTTTTTCCCTCCCTGAACCTGTCCCACGCGGTACAAATTTACGCCTACGAGCTTTTTCTGGCCCTGGGAAACGGGGCCGGCCCCCTGCCCGGCGCGGAAACCGGCTGGGCTGCCGGGGAAGGCGGCAATCCGGCGGGCGGCGCGGGAACCGGCAGGGGCCGGACAAACGCCGTTAAAGGGGCCTGGGTTCCCCTGACCCGCGCGGAGGCCGCCGGGCTGGCGGGATCGATTACGGATACCCTGGGATCGCTGGGCTTCTACCGGCACCCCGGCCGGGAAATCCAGGAACAGTTCCTCCGGGACCTGATCAGCCGGGCGGGACTTACCGGGCGGGAAGGGAAGTACCTGGAGAATATGTTCGCCAAGGCGTGGCGGCTGGCAAAGGAAAAGCCGGGAACCCCGCCGGACCGGCCCGCCTGAAAGCCCGGTTCGCCGTAAAACCCACAGCGATTCCGGGGGATTATAAGCGCCGGGGCAAAGACAGAAAGAGAACCAGCGCTTGAATAGATTTGTTCAAAAATCGCAAACCTTCGGTTTGAAGTTCCCGATGAACGCGCTGTAACCCTCCAATGTTTTATACCGCTTCAATATCGCCCCGTTATGGCCCTGGTTGATTTGGGATTTCAAGGTTCCTCCGGCAGAAGAATCACCCGGCCCGCGGCGAGGCTTTGGGGGACATCGATGAGCCGCTGGTTGGCGGAGCCCCGGAAGCGGAGGTCGATGTTTTTTTGGGCTTGTATAAAAGGGCCGTCCACGAGAATGTCGGCGGCTTCGATGAGGCGGCGCCATGCGGGGTTGCCGGCGGACAGCAGGTCTTCCCAGAGGTAGCCGGTGTAGACCATGACGCTGAGACCCAGGGCCCGGACTTGTTCGGCCAGGGCCGCGCAGGAGGCGGCCTGGGTGAAGGGGTCGCCGCCTGAAAGGGTAAGCCCCGAAAGGAGGGGGTTGGCTTTTATAGCGGCAAGGATTTCCGCTGCGGAGATCCGGCGGCCCCCGGTAAAGCTCTGGAGCTGGGGGTTGTGGCAGCCGGGACAGCGGAAGTTACAGCCCTGGACAAACACGGCGTACCGGAAGCCGGGGCCGTCCACAATGGATTCGCTCTCTATCCCGCCGATGGTAAGATATTCGGTGCCAGGCACTATTTCTAGAGGCTGTGCTTGACCCGGTCCCGTTCTTCCGCCCGTTTGGCGTTGTTGAAGCGGTCCAGGGTGCCTACGAGGTAGCCGGTGATGCGGCGTATCCGTTCAAAGGGGACTTCGCCTTCGGCGCGGCCGCAGCGGGGGCAGGTTTCGCCGATGATGCCCCGGTAGCCGCAGGAGGGGTCCCGGTCCAGGGGGTGGTTCAGGCTGCCGTAGCCTATGCCGGCTTCTTTCATGGCCCGGACTATGCGCTCAAAGGCTTCGGGATTTTTGGAGGCGTCGCCGTCCAGGTCTATGTAGCTGATGTGGCCGGCGTTGGTCAGGGCGTGGTAGGGGGCTTCCAGTTCTATCTTGCGGAAGGCGTTGATGGGGAAGTAGACCGGGATGTGGAAGCTGTTGGTGTAGTAGTCCCGGTCGGTGATGCCGGGGATGGCGCCGAAGACGGCCCGGTCCAGTTTGACAAAGCGGCCGGAAAGGCCCTCCGCCGGGGTGGCGATAAGGGAGAAGTTGAGCTTTTTTTCCCGTGAAGCCTCGTCCATGCGGGAACGGAGGC
>JAISAN010000096.1 GCA_031266635.1 Treponema sp.
ATGGCAAGGAGCGGAATATGCGCAGGAATCTGACAGTTAAAAACGGAAAATACCACACTCCCGGTCTCATTCTTCTTGTTTTAGTTTTTTTTCTGTTCCCCGATTCCCTGCTCCGGGCCGGGGGGAAAAGTGACAAGATCATTACCCAAAGCGCGGAAGGCCGGGAGGTCTGGCAGAGGGAATTTGACCTGAGCGAGGTAAAACCGGGAAAGTACAATATCCTGGTTCAGGCCAGGGACATTGCGGGTAATATCGCCGAAAGCGGCCCCTTTAATATCACCATAGATCCCAACGCGGGGCTTCCGGTGGCCAGGGTAGTGTACCCCGAAAACGGCCAGATCCTCCGGGAGGACATTAAGGTGGTCGGGGTGGCCTCCGGCCGCTTTGAGGTGTCCAGGGTGATGCTCAGGATGGACGACCGGGAATACGGCCCCGTGGACGAAGGGGTGGAATACTGGACCCGGACCATCAGGGTGAACGAATATGACGAGGGAAAACATACCCTTTTTGCCCAGGCTTTTGACACCAGCGGTATGCCGGGGCCTGAATTTGGCGTTTCTTTTATGATAGACCGGACTCCGCCTATGGTGGAGCTTACCAGCCATAAAACCGGCGATCTGGTGAGCGGTAATTTTACCCTCGCCGGCAGGGCCAACGATCCCAACGGCATTGCTTCGGTTTCCTGGAGCGGCGACGGGGAAACCTGGCGTTCCCTGCCCTTCAAAAAGAAGCGGGGCGAAACGGAGGTTAAGTTTTCCCTGGCCGTGCGGAGCAGAAGCCTGGAAGACGGGCCGGCGGTGTATTTATTCCGAACCATAGACAACGCGGGAACCGGGACAATCCGGCCCTATCTCTTTTTTGTGGACAACAATGTCCCGGAACTGGAGATCCTTGCCCCCGGCGAGGACGAAGACCTCTTTGGCCGGGTTTATATTTCCGGCCGGATCAACGACCGGGTAGGGCTGGACCGGTTTTACTACGAATGGGCCGGTGAGCAGGCGGACATTAGCCTGCGGCCCGGCGATCCCTTCTGGACCCTGCCGCTGGATATTTCCGCGGCCCAAAACCGGAACAGCCCCCTGCGGGTAACGGCGGTGGACAAAAGCGGAAATGTTACGGTGGTCAGCCGGCGGCTCCCGGATAACCGCAGGAACAAGGCCCCCACCCTGATCATTGATTATCCCGACAGTGCGGGGCTCAGGTCCCTGCCCCCCAACGGGGCCATATACGGCCATATCGCGCCGGGCTTTTTCCCCGCCTCCCTGATAGTGGAAGGAATGGTGGAATACATAGACGCGAAATCCGCCTTCCGCATCGGCCCTGAGCTGATCGCCCAGGGCAGGAGCACCATGAAGATCTGGGCCCTTTCCACGGATGAGGTGCTGGGCGCTCCCCAGACCCTGCAGGTAAACAAGCTCGCCGTCCCGGCGGCCCTGCCCGACGGTTCGATGCCCCAGCTTGATCTAACGCCCTCGGCCATTACCGTTGATAGTCCCGCCCCCTATTCCTGGGTTTCCTCCGCCGTCAGTCTGGAAGGTTCGGCGGGTTTCGGGGCGTCCCGGCTGGAATACCGGCTCTTCCCCACGGATCCCTGGAAACCCCTGGCCCTGGATGACGGCCGGCGTTTTAGCGCCCAGATCGGCCTGACCGATATGGAAGACGGCCCGGTTCATCTGGAACTGCGGACCATCCGGGGGGAAACGGAAAATTTCCCCTATTATCATCCCCTGAACAAATTTTCCGGCGGCCCGGAAATTGGTTTTCTGTTTCCCACCCCGGATCTGGGAAGCGTCCACGGAACCGTTACCGTTACGGGAACCGTAAGCTACGCGGTTCCCCTGGCGGAGCTGAGTTATTCCCTGAACGGGAGCACCTACCAGGAGCTTCCGTTTATCGCCAAATACGAGAAGGCCCTTTTTACCTTTCCCTGCGATTTTACCGCCCTGGACGCCGCCGGGGGCAGCCTTACGGTCCGGGCCCTTGATGTCAGCGGCGTGGTGGTTGAACGAACCCTGCCGGTAAGTTTTGACTCCGCCGCGGACCTCCCGGTGCTTATTGTTAATACCCCCGCCAATGATCAGGTTATTACCTCGGATTTTGAAATTTCCGGCATCGCCTTTGACGATGACGCGGTTTCCGCGGTTTATTGGCGGATCCTCCGGCCCGATCAGACCAACGCGCCGGAATTCAACAAGCTTTCCACCTCCCAGAGTTTTCAGATAGCCGTTCCCTTCCGGGATGTCAGCGACGGGGAAAACATTATTGAAATGTACGCCGCCGATATGTTCGAGGTGAACGGGGAAACGACCCGGCTGGCGGTCAAGGTGAGTACCGCGCCGCCGGTAACGGCGGTTGAATTCCCCCTGCTGGACACCTATAACCGGAAGGCCATTACCATCCGGGGGGCTTCCTCGGACGCCAATGGTATTGAGGAGGTGCGGCTTTCCCTGGATAACGGAAACAGTTACCAGCGGGCCGATGGCCGGGAAGACTGGACCCTCAACCTCAATACCGAATCCTACACCGACGGCACCTATTCGGTGCTGCTCCGAACCGTCGATAAGTACGGCATTGAATCGTTTACCAACGCCCTGATTAATATCGACAATACCCCGCCGGAAATTTCCCTGGGCGCTCCCCAGGACGGCGACATGGCGGGAACCAGTCTGGACGTGGCCGGTTTGGCGGTCTCCGGGCTGGATGTTTCCGGCCAGGCTTTTGACGATGTGGGGCTGGAAAAAATAAACATCGTGATGATCAATGTGGATGATATTTCCCGGGGGATGAACTGGAACGCGAATCCCGGTTTTGTTATTCAGGAATCACTGGATGTTTCCCAGCTTCCCGCGGGGCAGTATACCCTTAAACTGAACGCCCTGGACTTCGCGGGGAACGAAACCACGGTAACCCGGAATGTGTATATTTCGCTGGATAACAGCGCTTCCGAGCTTGCCCTGATTAACCCCATGCCGGGAGAAGCCCATACCGGCCCGCTGGTTATTTCCGGCAGGGTCAGCGGGGCGGTTATCCCCGAACAGGTTACGCTGCTGGCCGATGGGCAGCACATGGCTTTCGCGCCTGTGGACCGCTACGGCCTGTTTGTCTATGAGTTCCCCTATGAACAGATGGTTGGCAGGGACGCGCTGCTTGTTTCCGCCTTCTTTACCACTCCCGCGGGGCAGCAGATTAACAGCGTTGATCACGCGATTGCCCTGAGCCCCTACGGGCCCGCCGTGGCGGTGGACAGCCACAAAGACGGCGATGTCGTTACCCAGCGGCCCTGGCTTTCCGGCCGGGCCTGGACCTTTTTTACCCCGGAAGAAGAAATCGGCCTGAGTAAAAAAGAAAAAAAAGCCTATGCCGCCAAAGAGGTGCAGGTTAGTTTTGATAACGGCCGGTCCTTTGAGAAAGCGGCTTCCAGCGGGGAACAGTGGAAGGTTCGGATTGAAACCGGAAACCTGCCCGCCGGCCCGCTGCCCATTATGATCCGGGCCGAATTTGCCGACGGTAAAACCGCGGTCCGCCGGATCATCCTGGCGGTGGATACCCAGGGGCCGGTGGTGGAAACGGTGGCCCCCTCGGAAGGCAGCACCCACCGGGACAAGGTTCAGGTTTACGGCGCCGCCAACGATGATTACGCGATTGACACGGTGGAGATAAGCCTCCGGCCCGGCGACAAGGCCGGGTACGCCGTACCCCAGTTTATCCAGGGCCTCTTTTTTGACGCCAATATGATGGGAGCTACCATGTGGGAAACGGGGCTGGGTTTAAGTTTTTTTGAAAACAACGTAAAACTGCAGCTCCAGGCGGGGCAGACCGCGCCGAACCGCCGTTTCTCCGGCTGGGTATTTGGCATGAAACTGCTGGCCAATATTTTTTATCTTCCCTTTGATTATTTCCTGGGCCCCGATTGGTCCTTCTTTTCTATGGCCTTTGCCCTGGGGGCAAACTTCTCCTACTTTACTATGGAGGAGGGGGAAAACTACGTGTTTATGGGCGCGGTGCTGGGGCAGTTTGAATTCTTCCGGGTGGATTTTTCTTACATCCTGCCCAAGTGGAAATATTTTAAGTCATTCTCCCTCTACGCTGAACCGATTTTCTGGTTTGCCTCTTCCGATATCAGCGCCGGCGCCATATTCCGGCTGGCACTGGGCGCCCGGCTGAGTTTGTTTTAGAGGATCAAGGAAAAAGGAGCGAAGAAATGCGGAAGGAAAAACATATAATGGAAAGCTTGAAAATGGAAAACGATAAAAATTCCCCCGGAATTTTTAACCGCAGGCCGGGGGCGGGCGGATCCCCTTATGGGTTCCGGGGGGGCGTGAGTTTCCTCTGCTTGCTGCTCCTTGCTCCCTGCCTTTGGGCGCGGGGAAGCCAGGCAATTGTTACCGAAACCGCGGAGGGGAATGAGGTCTGGCAGAGGCAGTTTGATCTGCATAATTACGAGCCGGGCACCTATAATGTGATTGTTAATACCAGGGACGCCGCGGGAAACGAGGCCCAAAACGGGCCCTTTAATATCACCGTCGATCCCAGGGCCGGGCTTCCGGTGGCCAGGGTGGTGTACCCCGGCGCCGGTTCGATTATCCGGCAGGACATTAACCTTATCGGCGTTGCCTCCGGCCGTTTTGGCGTAAGCCGGGTCATGGTTCAGCTGGACAACGGCGACCCCCGGGCCGCGGTGGGAACCGACTATTGGAACCTCGTTATTCCGGTTAAAAACCTGAGCGAGGGGCAGCGCCGCATCCGGGTTCAGGCTTTTGATTCCAGCGGAATGGCGGGGCCGGAATTTTCCGTTTCGTTTATCATAGACCGGGCAAAACCGGCGATAGAACTGGTAAGCCACAAAACCGGGGATTTGATCAGCGGAAACGTTACGATCACCGGCCAGGCGGACGACGCCAACGGCATTTCCTCGGTTTCCTGGAGCGAAGACGGCGAATCGTACCGGCCCCTTGCCACGAAAGCCCAGAAGGGCCTTACGGCGGTAACGTTTTCTTTCCCCATAAAAACAAAATCCATGGAAGACGGGCCGGTGGTGTATTATCTCCGGGCGGTCGATAATACGGGGATTGAGTTTACCCGGCCCTACCTCTTTTTTGTGGACAATAACGGCCCGGACTTGCAGATTTTTTCTCCCGCCGCCGGGGAGGATGTGTTCGACCGGGTAAAGCTTACCGGGCGGATCTACGACCGGGTTGGCCTTGATCGTTTTTATTATGAGCTGGGGAAAAATACGGTGGATATTCCTTTGCGGCCCGGCGATCCCTTTTGGACGGTGGACTTGGATCTGGCGGAAAGCCCCAGGGGGGCGGACGGCGTTAAGGTTACCGCGGTGGATAAAAGCGGAAATATCAGTACCGCGTCCGTCCGTTTCCAGGACCGGCGGAAGGTCAAGGTTCCCACCCTGGTTATTGATTATCCTGACAAGGCGGGTTTAAGCGCCATGCCGCCGGACGGCTCGATTTACGGCCACATCGAGCCGGGCTTTGAGCCGGAATCGGTTCTTGTTGACGGAGTGGCCGACGCGATTCCCGCGTATCCGGGGTTCAGAATTTCTCCGGACCTTATTCCCAACGGCCGGGGCAGCCTGAAGATATACCCCCTGGCCGTGGGGCTGAAATCCACGGGTTCCCCGGTATCAGTCAGAACCGTAAAACCCCCGCTTCCTCCCGGCCCGGACGGGCTTGTCCCGGAAATAAACCTGAACCCCTCCCTGATCAGTGTAAGCGGCCCCGTCATCGGGGCCTATGTGAGCGGTTCTTCCTTTACCCTGGAAGGCCAGGCTTCCGGCGCTTCCCGGCTGGAATTCCGCCTTGGCCCTCTGGAGGGCTGGCGCTCGCTTTCCATGGACGGCGGGGGAAATTTCCGGGCGGAGATCAGCGTGGTGCAGCTTGACGCGGAAGGGCCGGTCCACATGGAACTGCGGACCCTTTCGGGTTCCACGGCGGCCCTGCCCGTTTATCATCCCCTGTACCGGGTTATCAATACCCCGGAGATACAGATTTTTACCCCCCAGGTGGAATTCGGAACCATTCACGGCAATGTTACGGTGTCGGGGATGGTTTCCTCTACCATACCCATCCGGGATATTTCCTATTCCCTGGACGACGCCAATTATACCCCGGTGGAGCAACTTGCCCGCTATGGCCGGGCCTGGTTCTCCCTGATCTGCGATTTTACCGCCCTGAACCGGGACAACGGGAACCTTAGTTTCCGGATAACCGATGTCAGCGGTCTTTCGTATCTCCAGACCCCGGCCTTCAATTTTGACGCCGCCGCCGATACGCCCGCCCTTATTGTCAATTCCCCCAACGAGGGGGATGTGATCACCGAAAGTTTTGAAATATCCGGCATCGCCTTTGACGATGACGCGCTTTCTTCGGTGTATTGGCGAATTCTGAATCCCATAATGGCCGGCGGCAGCGTAACATACGACGAGCAGGTTCCCTTCCGGCAAATTTCCACCTCCCAGAGCTTCCAGGCCGCTATTCCTTTTGACGCGGTAATTGACGGTGAAAATAAAATTGAAATTTACGCGGAAGATATTTACGGGGTTCGGGGGGAAACCGTTGTACGGACGGTAAAAGTCAGTACCGCCTCTCCCGAAGCCAGTGTTCTAAGCCCCACCATCACCGACTACAGCCGTCAGACCATCACCATTAGGGGGGAGTCTTCCGATGCCAACGGCATTGAGGAAATCACCATTTCTATGGATAACGGCAATACCTACCAGAAGGTGAACGGTACGGAAAACTGGAACCTGAGCCTTAATACCGCGGCCTATGTGGACGGGGTGTATTCCCTTCTGATTAAGACCAGGGACAACTACGGCGTCGAGGCGATTTCCAACGCCATGATTAATATTGATAATACCCCGCCGGATTTATCCATCGGCCTTCCGGACAACGGGAGCCGGGTGGGGATGACCTTGCAGGTTGCCGGCCGGGTTCAGGATAATCTGGAACTTCAGAATTTGAAGCTGCAGCTTCTCAATTCGGCCGCGACCGTCTCGCGGATCACGATGAATCTGGAACCCCAGATGCTCATCGTGCAGCCTCTGGATGTGAGCGCCATGCCCCAGGGGGAATATATTTTACGGCTCAGTGCCGAAGACCGGGCGGGGAATATGTCGGTGGTTTCCCGGAAAATCACCATTGTCCGGGACAGCGGCGCTTCCGAGGTGGTTCTTTATAATCCCATCCCCGGCATGGATCATTCGGGCCCCCTGTTTATCAGCGGAAAAATAACCGGCGCGGATATTCCCAAAAATATCACCCTTTTTGTAAACGAAAGTTCCACCGCCCTTATGGAGGTGGACCGCTACGGTCTTTTCTGTTACCGCTACCCTGACGAGCGGCTGACCCAGGAAGGGCCCCTGGCTTTTTCCGCGGGCTACGATTCCCCGTCGGGTCAAAAAATAGTAAGTAAAACCCACGCCATTAATTATGTGCCCCTGGGGCCCATACTCGCGGTGGACAGCCACCAGGACGGGGATGTTATTACCGGCCGTCCCTGGCTTTCCGGCCGGGCCTGGGTCTCCGTGTCTCCCCTGGAGGAGGCGAATATGACCCGCCGGGACCGGCGGAATATCGCCGCCAGGGAAGTGCTGATCAGTTTTGACAATGGCCGTTCCTTTGAAAAGGCCGCCGGCAGGGAAAACTGGAAATTCCGCCTTGAAACCGGCGACCTGCCCCTGGGCTCCCTCCCGATCCTTATCCGGGTGGATTTTAACGACGGGCGAACCGTTATCCGCCGCCTGATTCTGACGGTGGATACCAACGCCCCGGTGGTGGAAACCTTTGGCCCCGCGGAGGACAGTACGCACCGGGATGACCTCCTGGTATACGGCGTTGCCAGCGACGATTTTGATCTGGGCGATGTAACGCTAAGCCTCCGCCCCGGCGACAAGGCCGGTTATTCGGTGCCGGGTTTTATCCAGGGCCTGTATCTGGACGCCAACTTCCTGGGCGCCACGTATGCTGACGCGGGCATCGGCCTGAGTTTCTTTAAGGATAATGTGAAACTCCAGTTCCAGGCCGGCATGGCCCCGGTGAGGGACACTTACGTCGATGAAGATTCCCGGTTCATGGGTACGGTTTTTGGCTTTAAGCTGCTGGCCAATATTTTTTACCTCCCCTTTGATTATTTCTTCGGCCCCGACTGGTCTTTCTTCTCCATGTCATTGGCCCTGGGGGCCAACTTTTCTTACTTTACCATGGACCCCGGCAATGATCGGGACGCCCTGTTTATGGGCGCGGTCCTGGGCCAGTGGGAATTTATAAAGGCGGATCTCAGGTATTTCTTCCCCCGGTGGAAATACGCCCGGACCTTCTCCCTGTATCTGGAGCCCATATTCTGGTTTGCCTCCTCCGATGTGCAGGCGGAAGTTATCCCCCGCCTAACCCTGGGAGTACGGTTGAACATATTTTAGTAAGCTGATTCGTATACGTTTTTAGCTCTTTCCCTTATCGTAGGGCTGCCCCGATGCCCGGGGGGCGTAGTCCTTGCCGCTGAAAATCACCAGCGTTACAAGGGTGATGAAGTAGGGTAACACGTTAAAAAATTCCGCGGGGAGAAACTGGAGCAGTTTGATATTGATGATGTTCACCGCCAGGGCGGAAGAAATGCCGAACAAAAAACTGGCGCCGAGGATTCCCAGGGGGATCCAGCGCCCGAATGACACCGCCGCCAGGGCGATAAAGCCTTTGCCGTTAATGGTAGTTACGGTGTATTGAATGTCCTGGGTCAGTACAATACAGCCCCCCGCAAGCCCTGCCAGAACCCCGGAAATAAAGACGGCGATATACCGGATTTTCAAAACATTTACCCCCGCGGCGGCCAGGGCCTGGGGATGTTCCCCGCAGGCCCGCAGCCGCAGGCCCCAGGGCCGTTTGTATAACACAAACCAGCTTATGCCCAGGATGATCAGGGCAATGTAGATTGTGGGGTAGATTCCGCCGAACCAGGATTTCATCCCCATGCGGTAGTTCAGGGTCCGCTCCATGCGGAAAAGGAGCTGGCAGAAAAACACCGTAAGGCCGTTGGCCAGAAAGTTGATCCCCGTGCCGGAGATAACCTGATCCGCCCGCAGGGTGATGGACGCGTAGGCGTGGATCAGGGAAAAGAGGCCGCCCATCAGGGCCGACAGGAACAGGGCCAGGATTATGGAAAACCCGATGGAAGATTCCAGCAGAACATGGGTGGCGGCCGCGGTCATGGCCCCGATGGCCATAAGCCCCTCCAGCGCGATATTGACCACCCCTGACCGTTCGCAGATCATCCCGCCGGTAGCGGCGATCAAAATGGGGGAAACGATCATAAAGGTCGAAGGAAGCATATTAAAAAAGCCTTTGAAAAAATCGATCATACCCCGGACCCCCCGCCCTCTGTTTTGCCGCCGGAACTTTTCCGAAGATTTTCCTCTTCCGGACCGCCCCTGCGGATTCGGGCCTTTTCTTTCATCCGCCATTCAATGATGATCCCCGCTCCCGATCGGAGGGAAATAAACACCACCACCAGTCCCATAATAATTGAGGTAATTTCCTTGGGTATCTGCCGGGACTGCATCAGGGGCTGGGCGGATTTTAACATGCCGAACAGAAGGCCCGAAAGGGCCGTTCCAATGGCGGTGGAATTCCCCACCAGGGCCACGGCGATGCCGTCAAAGCCGTAACCGTCCTGAACCGCCAAAACCCGGCCGCTGGAAAAGAGCCCCAGGGATACCGCCGCCCCGGCAAGTCCCGCAAAGGCCCCGGCGATGGCCATAGCCGCGGTGATGCTGGTTTTGACGCTGATCCCCCCGTAACGGGCGGCTTCCCTGTTGAGCCCCGTGGCCCGCAGGGAATAGCCCAGCCGGGTTTTTCCCATCACCACCCCGTAAAAAACAAGCGCCGCGATGGTAAGCCAAAGGCTGTAGTTCAGCCGGGAACCGTTGGTGATCGATGCCAGAAAGGGGCTGGAAAGCCGGGCGGTGGCGGGAAAATCCGGGGTTCTGAAGGTGTTGGCGCCGGGGATAAGCATGGTGAGATACCGGGAACAGTAAAAGGCGATGTAGTTCATCATAATTGTCGCCACCACTTCGGATACGCTGAACCGGGCCTTGAAAAAACCGGCGATTCCCCCCCACAGCGCCCCGGCGAGGATGGCCGCCGCCGCCGCCGCCGCCCAGTGCAGAACCGGGACGGGGGGAAAATAGAGGGCCACAAACTGGGCGGCGGTAAGCCCCATGATATACTGCCCTTCGGCGCCGATGTTAAAAAGCCCGGTCCGGGCCGCAAAGGCCATAGAAAGGCCGCAGAGGATCAGGGGTATGGAACTGACGAACCATTCCCCCACATACCGCGTATTTTGGGTTCCCCGGCGGAGGTCCCAGCCTGAAACCACCTGGAGAATCGCCTGGTACATGTTTCCCGGATGCCGTCCTGCCAGAATGATAAGTACCGTAGCTACCAGAAAACCCAGAAACACCACCACCACTGAAACCAGCCCGCTGGAACCGGCAAAAACTTCGAGGATTTTCTTTTTATCCATGAAGCCCTCCCATCAGCGCGCCGATTTGCCGCTCGTCCGCTTCTCCCGCAGGAAGCTCCCCCGCAATCCGGCCCTGGGAGATTACGGCAATCCGGTCGCAGAGGCTGAGAATCTCATCCAGTTCAAAGGATATAAGCAGCACCGCCCGGCCCTTGTCCCGCTCCTCGATAATCCGGCGGTGGATATATTCGATAGCTCCCACATCAAGGCCCCGGGTGGGCTGGGACATGATCAGCAGTTCCGGGGAAAGGTCAATTTCCCGGGCGATAATCACCTTCTGCTGATTCCCGCCGGACATGGATTTGGCGAGGGTGGCGGGGCCGTTCCCCGCCCGAATGTCGAATTCCTCGATCAGAAAATTCGCGTGTTTGGCAATAGCGGAAAACCGGAGGAAACCCGCCGGGTTGGAGTAATTCTTTCCCCGGAAACTTTTCAGGATAAGATTTTCGTCCACCCGGAAGTCCAGTATCAGGCCGTGTTTATGCCGGTCTTCCGGGACCATGCCGATGCCGTCTTTGTTTCTGTTTTTGATGCTTTCCCGGGAAACATCCCGGCCCTTGAGGAGAATTTTGCCGGATTTTACCGGGAGCAGTCCCGCTATGGCGGCCGCCAGTTCCGGCTGGCCGTTGCCGTCCACCCCGGCGATCCCCACGGTTTCCCCGGCGTATACTTCCAGAGAAAGGCCCCGTACCGCGGGAACGCCCCTGGAGCCGGTAACCGTCAGGTCTTCAAGTTTCAATATCAAATCGCCGGGCCGGGCAGGTTGTTTTTCAATCCTGAAATTGACCGAACGGCCGACCATTTTTTCCGCCAGTTCGCTTTCGCTGGCGGCGTTCACATCCACCGTGTCAATGTACCGGCCCCGGCGCAGTATCGTACAGCGGCCCGCCGCGGCTTTTATCTCCTTGAGTTTGTGGGTGATAAATATGATGGTTTTACCTTCCGCCGTGAGCCGGTGGAAAATATTCAAAAGTTCATCAATTTCCTGGGGGGTCAGCACGGCGGTAGGTTCATCGAAAATCAGAATATCCGCGTTCCGGTAGAGAATCTTGAGGATTTCCACCCGCTGCTGCATACCCACGGTGATATTTTCAATCCGGGCCAGGGGGTCTACGGAAAGGCCGTAGGTTTCGGAAAGTTCCGCCACCCGTTTTTCCGCGTTTCTCAAGTCCAGGTTTCCCCAGCGCCTGCGAAGTTCCAGCCCCAGGATAATATTTTCGGTAACGGTAAAATTGTGGATCAATCTGAAGTGCTGGTGAACCATGCCGATCCCTAGGGCCGTGGCGTCATTGGGGCTGCGGATCTTCACCCTTTTGCCCCGGATTTTGATAATCCCGCTGTCAGGTTCGTAGAGCCCAAAGAGGATCGACATAAGGGTCGATTTACCAGCCCCGTTTTCACCCAGGAGCGCGTGAATCGCCCCCTGTTCCACCCGGAGATTTACCTGGTCATTGGCAATAACTCCGGGGAACACCTTGGTGATATTGATCATCTCAATAGCCGGGGCCGGCATACCTTCTCCAGGCTTTTAAGATTTCAATTGAGGCTGTTCCAAAACTTCAGTTTTTGGAACAGCGACCTTAGATTTATGAGGAAAAGTGGGCATTTGACCACTTTTCCAAGAGGTTGTTTCAAAACCAACCGGGTTTTGGAACAACCTCAATTGTCCAGGGCCTTTAGGTTTTGGGGGAATCCGGGGAGACCTTTGGCCTCCGCATTGGTAGCGGCAACCCGGATCTGGCCGTTAATGATCTGCTCTTTGATTTCTTCGAGCCGGCTTATAATATCCCCGGAGAGGGCGGGGTTCGTGGTGGAATAACCCACCCCATCGGCCTTGAGGTCGAAGGTGATCACTTCCCCCCGGAACGTATTGTTTTTGACCGAGTTAAGCCCGTACACCAGGCTGGTTTCCACCATTTTTAGCATGGAGCATAATACCGCCGAATCGGAGTCGTTGTAGAGCCCTTCTTCAAACTGATCCAAATCTACCCCGATGGCCCAGACATCCCGTCCCGCGGCCCGGTATTCTTTTGCCTGGGCGATGGTCCCGTTCCCGCTGCCTCCCGCGGCGGAATAAATGGCGTATACCCCGGCATCGTACCAGTTTTTCGCCTGGGTTTTTGCGAGCCCCGGCTCTCCCCAGCTATTGACATAATAATCCACGATTTCCGCGTTGGGGAGCACCGCGAGAATCCCCTGCACATACCCCACCTCAAATTTGGTGATGGTCGCGCTGGGAACGCCGCCGATAAAGCCAAACCGGGGGTTTTGTATGCCGTCCGCCTGGGCTTTCAGGGCCGCCGCCGCCCCCACCAGGTAAGACCCCTCATGCTCTGCATATACGGCCTGCATCACATTGGGAAATTCCACACCGTCCACATCAACGATCATGTATTTTTGCCCCGGATTCTCCGCCGCCACTTCGCTCAGGGCCTCGGCAAAAGTAAAACCGGTGGTTACGATAAGATCGTAAGCTTCGTCCGTGGCCTGCCGGATATTGGGGATATACATATCCTGGGTCTGGGCAGTTACCACATCATAAGCGCCGCCCCGCTGTTTTGTATTGTTCCAGGTATCTCCGTAAAACTCCAGAATACCCCGCCATGCCGCGGCGTTAAAGGACTTGTCGTCAATTCCCGTAGCGTCGGTAAGAAGCCGCACCGTAACAGCGGGGCCCCCGGAACCGGAATCTCCGCCCTGCTGCTTTTTGCACGCCCCGCCAAAAACCAGAAAAACCGCCGCCGCCGCGGCCAAAACCATACGCCCTACTGTCTTTTTCATAAATTCCTCCTCCAGTCTTTTAGATATTGGACTTGTTCAATAATTCGAACTTCCGGTTCGTTGTTGGTTATCCGCTAACCAAAGGTTAGCCTGCAAATCTTGCAAAGCCGCCGGAACCTGTTTCTTGCAAGCATAATCCTCACCGAAAGAAAAATCAACGCCGCGCATGAACCCCCGGCCGGCTCATCGTTTTCCCCGCAGCAGGCCCCCCGGACAGTGGACAAAGCCCTCCGTTTCTGATAAATTACTTATGAACCTTCAACGCCCCCGGCTTGAGGTGTTCCTGTATTTTTGGCGCCGTACCCAAGCGGTAAGGGAGAGGTCTGCAAAACCTTTATGCGACGGTTCGATTCCGCCCGGCGCCTGAAAAAGATTGTTGTGTTGGGGTCTGCTAATTCCTTGTATTATAAGGAATTAGGCCGTGGACAACGTCTAAGTCGAATGGATTAAGTCAAGCCTGAAGAAAAAGGGCGTTCATTCACTTTCAAACTATGAGCAAGAAGTATGAGCAACCTGGAAATAGGTTTGTCCATGTCTCTTGTTCGCAGGAGAAGTGGATATGCGCCAGACAGGCCGACAATTTCATTTACACCGCCGTAAGGACGTTTTTTACGTCCAGTTCATTAATCCCCATACGAGAGGGCGTCTTTCGGCGCTTTCCACGAAAAAGACGACCCGGGATGAAGCCCTTATCGTTGTCTACGACTGGTTAAAAAACGGCATACCTCAAAAAAAGCTCCATACTGATGAAGCAGAAAGCTCCCAATCGATTAACATTACCCTGAATAATGCCCAAATTCTGTCCGAACTCAAGAACGCGGAACTTACCGGACAAGATGTTCTTAAAATAGAGAAAATTCTCAGGGAAAAGGGATTGATCAGCCTGATAATTCAACAGGGCAGCCCCGGTTCCGAGCTTTTTGAAGATTTTCTCATCCGCTTCTGGGATTACGACCGTTCCCCTTATGTTGAAGAGAAGCTTTCCCACAAACTGCGGATTGGGAAGACCCATACGAAACTTAGCACGGAACGGGCGGGGAGGTATTGGATACCCTT
>JAISAN010000214.1 GCA_031266635.1 Treponema sp.
GCGGGGCCGTGGCCGGGGTATACGCGGATGTCCTTGTCCATAGCAAACAGGCGTTTCAGGCTTTCCATGATTTTGGCGGCGTCCCCGCCGGGAAGGTCCGTGCGGCCGTAGTCGCCCCGGAATAAAGTGTCGCCGCTGAAAAGGACTTTGGCTGTCTCGTCGTAAAAGGCGGCGCTGCCGGGGGTATGGCCGGGGAGATGCAGAACCCGGAAGGGGCCGATGGTATCGCCTTCGGAAAGGACGACCGTGGGAGACGGCATATCTTCCCAGAGGGCGTCCACATACGCGGCGTTTCCCGCGGCAACGGTGAAGCTCCGGCAGTGAACCTGGTAGGAACCGGGGCCCAGATACTCTGCGTCATCCCGGTGAATGGCAATCGCCGGGGAAAAGGCCGCGGCAAGCCGGGGCAGAGCGGCGATATGGTCAAAATGGCCGTGGGTGAGTAGAATATAAGCGGGTTTGAGTTTGAGGGTCTTGAGACGGGCCAATATTCTGTCCGGCTCCGCTCCCGGATCGATAAGGACACATTCCCTGTGGTCAAGGGGATAGATCCAGCAGTTGGTGGCAATCTCCCCTACGGTAATATGTGTGAATAATTTTTCCTGCATGGAGGAATAATACCCTGCGGATTTACGATTTTCTAGTTATAATTTTTCTGGTAATTTTCTGGTACGGCCTGGCGCCGGTGGCGGGGGCTTTCGTGAGCCGCCGCTCCTGGCGGCAGTTCCGGCGGCGTTTTGACGAACTCCGCCTCAGGCCCCTGCTGGATTATGGGGTGTACCGGGGCCTTACAGGCGATGGGGGCAACTACCGTTTTATCGGCGGCTTTGAGTCCGTTACCGACGGTCATACCCTGTGGATTCGCAGTGAAAACCTAACCATCCCCGTATCCCTCCGGGGGGCCCAGACCTATATGCTGCCCATGCAGGAAGGAAACGGCATGACGGGCACATTTGATCCCGGCGAGGAAGCCCCGGAGCGGATCCGCTGGAACCGGGTTTCCACCCTCACCGAGGGAGCCAGGGTTTTTGTAGGCGGCGCCCTGACGCTTCAGGAAGACCGCTGGACCTTTGCCGCCACTAATGAAACGCCCCTGCTGGTTATCTTTTATGACGGCCCGGACCAGTCCCTTACGGTACGGGCAATCCGGGCGGGACGGCACCGGAACGAATATTGGAACCCCCTGACCCCCTATGCGCTGGTTATGGGCGCCCTGTGCCTTATCGTCATGGCGGCCTCTTTTTTATCCCGCCCCGCCTTCCGTCTAACCGTGATAACCGCCCTCATCGCCATTTTTACCCCCCTCTTTCCGCTGATACCTCCGGGCATTCTCTGTACCGTGATGTACCGGAGGCTCTGGTGGCGGGCCCGGATTTTCAGGGCCAACCGCGATCTGGCGAAACTTCCCCTGAAACACCTGCCCCAGGGCGAGGGTGTCTGCCGGCTTCCCGGCGGCGAGTGGTATGGCTCGTATTTCTGCACCGCCCTTTCCGGGGAAGTCCGGCAGAGCATACCCATTCTGATTCAGGATGAGGGGAAACGAAAAAAAGAAGGCTGGTATATTTTCGGCGCCCTGCCCGCCCCTTCCGCGGAGAACACGATCCCCACAGAACCGGCGGACCCTTTCGCCACCTTCGGCATCCTGCCGGGTAAACCCGAAACCCTGGCGCGCCGTTATACTGTCAGAGCCTACACGCTGGAAATTATTTCCTGGCTGGTACTGCTGGCCGGGATAGGCCTAAATGTTTTCTTTATCAGGATGATCCTCATCCTGTTCGGGTAAACTTTCCGGTTCACCGGAATCTTCCCAATCTTCCCCGGAATAGGCATCCGCTCTGTCCGCGCCGAACTCCGGCGGGCCGTTCCCGGAGCCGCCGGCAAAGTCCTCGTCGTTATTCGTGTCCATCCGCATCCCGCCGAAGCTCCCTTCTTTCCCCGGTTCCTCCAAATCCGCGCCCTCTCCCCCGTCTTTCCGCGCCCGCGCATAATTCACCGAAAGGATCCTTCCCCGGAAGGACTGGCCGTTTAAGGCTTCGATAATTTTGTCCGCCACGGTATCCCGGACCTGAACAAAAGAATAGTTATCCAATATGCGGATAGCTCCAATATCTTCCCGGGGGATTGCGGTTTTGGCGTTGATCAGTCCCAGAATCTCCCGGGGGAAAACCCGCCGGTTCCTGCCGACACTGAGAAACAGCCGTCTTGATTCTTCCTCCGCCAGCGGATACCGGTCATTCCGGTATCCCTCTTCCGGGCCGGCTTCCGGGGCTCTTTTCTCGGAGAAACGGCCCGGCTTATCCTGCTCCCTGCCGGCCCCGCCGAATTTACGGGACCGGCTTTTATTGGACCGGCCCGCCGCTCCCTGATCGGAGAGCAAAAGCAGGTATGCGGCCGCCCAGGAACGCCGGAAAAAAGATACTTCTTTTTTGAAAAGCGAACGGTATTTGCTTAATAGCTGCGGGTCCACTTCGGTCTTGAGCTTCTCAAGAATAAGCCTGATGGTCTTTTTTGTTTTGTCTTTGTCAAATTGAGGAGACATAGCTTTCCCCTATCCTGTAAAATTTTTTTTAGTGTGGCATATTTTTCCCACTTGCTCAATAGACCTGTCCGGCAGCCGGAAATCTATATGTCCTGTTCCATGTCCCGGCAATACCGGACGGTACAGGGTTTAAAGGATTCCCGGAGCAAAACCCGCGAAAACCCCTCCGCTGCCGTGGGGAGCTCGATGTGTATCCGGGTAATCCCCTGAGTTCCGGCATCCGCGATCATGCGGGAAAGCAGGGTTTCACCAATGCCAAGCCCCCGGTATTCGGGCCTGAGTTCCAGGGCGCGGATATGGAGGAT
>JAISAN010000227.1 GCA_031266635.1 Treponema sp.
GCCCTTTTTTTCCGCCAGGATAAACTGTTTGACCAGTTGTTTTTCCCCTGTTTCATCCAGAAAAACCTCGCAGGGAATGCCGGCGGCCCGGAATTGCTCCGCCAGCGCCTGGCAGCGGCCGGATTGTTCCTGCGCTACGCAGGCAATGGCGGTACGGGCGGAGGCCGCGCCGCCGGGGAATTTTCCCAGGCTTTCCAGGGCGGCGATAAGCCGGTCCAGGCCGATGGAAGCCCCCACGCCGGTGATATGTTCTTTTGAATAGAGGCCGGCCAGATCGTCGTAGCGGCCGCCGGAACAGACCGATCCAATATCGGGCAGGGCGGTGAGAAAGGTTTCAAAAACCACGCCGGTATAATAATCCAGACCCCTGGTAATCGACGGGTCAAGGACAAAAGACCCTTCGGTTCCCGAATCGATCATATACCGGCGGAGCGTTTTGAGCCGCTCCGATTCGGGGGAATCGCCCCCGGAAAGCCGGATCATCCGTTCCAGGGTTTCTTCGAAAGAGCCCCCGGCGGCGGTAAATTCGAGGATCTTCTCCGCCCCCGCCGGGCCTGCCAATTCCGTCAATGTTCTGACCGTTTCGTCTCTGCCCGCCTTGGCCAGCTTGTCAACAGCCCTGAGAATCTCCACGGATTTTTCCGCCGCGCCGGTGTGGGCGAGGAAGCGGTTGAAAAGGCCCCGGTGGTTTATCCTGACGCTTGCCTCCGCCCCCAGCCCGAGCAGGGTGTTCCGCATCAAAAGGAGGATCTCGAAATCCGCGGCAGGGCCGGAACTGCCCACAATGTCAAAATCGCACTGGGTAAATTCCCGGTACCGGCCCCGCTGGGTATTCTCCCCCCGCCAGACTTTGGCGATATGGTAACGCTTGAAGGGCAGGGTGATTTCCCCCTGGTGGAGGGCGATAAACCGGGCAAAAGGAACGGTGAGGTCAAAACGGAGGGCCACATCCCGGCCGCCGTTATCGGTGAAGCGGTAGATCTGCTTTTCCGTTTCCCCGCCCCCTTTTCCCAGGAGAATCTCCGCGTACTCAAGGGCGGGTGTATCAATAGGCACAAAGCCGAAGGACCGGCAGGCGGTTTCAATCTTTTCAACCAGATTCCGGCGGATTATTTCGGCGGGGGGGAGAAAATCCCGAAAACCTTTCAGGATTTTGGGTTCGATGATGGACGCCATATCCTACTGGGCCATTCGCAGATCGGGATTGGAACGGATGTTGTACCAATAGTCGTCGATTATTTCCACCAGTTCCGGGCTGAAGGCCAGGTCTGAGACGGTTCGGACAAGCCCCTGGGGCAGGGCGTTGGTGGCGCGCACCGATCCTGCCACGGAGACCCGGTATTTTTTGAAGAAAAGCTGATAGGCGACCGATGTGCCCGGCTCCCGCTGGATCGTTCCCGCCGCTTCAAGATGTTCGATGGTTTTGGAATTTATCGTATAGACCTGAATCCGCTTGCCCTGGGTACTGGGTTCCGTGATGGTGGCGTACATATTATACCCCATCACTTTGGCGGCCTCGGGGGTCATTTTGATGCTTGTTTTACTGTAATCATCATATTGGGTCCGGATTCGTTCCTGGGATTCCAGAAAGCCCCCCAGCATGGTAACCAGATCGTCCGGGGTGGTTTTGTAGTCCACCACAAAGAGGCCCACATTTTCCCGGCCCTTCATTTGGCCTACGGTGGCTAAAATACAGCGGATAAAAAATTTAATCGGCTCCTGCTGTTTGCTCCCTGGGGGTGAAAAAGCGATGGACAGCCCCACGATACCGTTAAGATACCGTTGAAAGAAGCTTAGTTCCTGTTTGGAAAGAGACGCGAGAAAAAGGCTTCGTTTAAAACCAAATTGAAAGGGGACGCAAAGTATGACATAATCATCAATTTTTAAAACACAATGTCCCTTATCAACGCCCAGTTTGGTTAGCGCATATTGGTTGCAGGCGATACTTTGTTCGCCAAACCTCGCTAAATACTGGGCGGCTCCGGTTGGTGCGTTAGCCATGCCGATAACTCCACTTTATTGGTATCATTACTTTTATTTTGACGCAAAAACTCAAGATTGACAATACTTTTTGCGTAGGAAAGGGCAATTTGCTTTGTTCGTGGAGGGGTTAAATATCATCAAACCGGATTCCCTCCCCGGCGGGGATGGGATTCCGGGCTTTTCTGCCCCGGAGCAGGGGTTCCCATGAGGGGGGAAGGCCCGGCCGGAGGTTTTTTTCGGTTCTAAGTACCGCAAAGTCGCCGGGCCCAATGGTTTCCCCCGCCCGAATTTCCCGCAGCGCGTGAATTGAGCGGTTGGTCCGGGTATAATTTGCCTGTTCCGAGGGCGCCAGAACCTTGATTCCGCTGCCCAAAACCTGTTCTACCAGCGCCGCCCCCCGGTCCCGGCTATAGGCGGCCAGGGTTTCCTCCGGTCCGGCTTTGGAGGCCCGCCGCACCGCCCTGACCATGCGGGCAAAAAGCGGGGGAGGCAGCGCTATGGGGTCGTCCAGCCCCGGATCGTCCCGGGAAAGGCAGAAGTGTTTTTCGATAAGCGCCGCCCCCTGGCTGATCCCCAGGGCGGGAACCAGTTCCGGGTCCAGACTGTGGTCGCTCAGGCCCACGGGGAGGCCGAAAACCGCGTTCAGGCCGGGGAGAAGGCGGAGGTTGTAGTCGCTTTCCGGGGCCGGATAGGCGGTAACGCAGTGGAGAAGGCAGATTGCCGCCCCGGTTTGCGCCGGGACCGCGGCCGCCGGTTTTCCCGCCGCCTGAACCGCGCCCAACAGTTCCAGGGCCTCCTCAATATCGCCCAGTTTCGACACCCCCGATGAAAGGAGGACCGGCAGTTTCCAGGAGGCGATTTCCCGGAGCAGGGCGGTGTAATTCAGTTCCGGGGAGGCAATTTTGACCAGTTCCGGGTTCAAGGCCCGCAATTCCCCGGCGCTTCGGGGGCCAAAGGGGGTGCAGAGGAACAAAAGCCCCCTGGATTCCACATAGGCCTTCATTTCGGCAAAAAAATCCGGGTGTACCTCCAGCTGCCTGAACCGGTCGTAGAGCCTGATTTTTCCCCCCGGCAGGGCCACTTCCCCGGTATTGGGATGGAGGATCTCATCGGCATAGACTATCTGGAATTTGACGCAATCCGCCCCGGCTTCCCCGGCCGCGCCGGCCAATTCCTTTGCCCTGGCAAGATCGCCGCCGTGGGAGGTCCCCAGTTCCGCGATGATCAGGGCTTTTTGGGCATTGTACTGCCGGTTTCCCAGGGTAAAATCAACAACCCGGAAACCCGCTTCGTACGGGGGATTCCCCGGCAACGAATCAATATTCACCCGTTTATCATTCCCCGGCCCGGACTTTCTGTCAATGGACCAAAAACTGAAGTTTTGGAACAGCCTCTTTTGTGTTTTTTAAGAAAAAACCGGTATGTATCTCGACATCTTTTTTGTTTTGCGTTATGATAAAATTATATTGATGGGCCTTTTCAAAATCCGCTGGTTTTGAAAAAGGATCCGGAAAAACCGTTAAAGACCGGTTTTTTCCCTAAATCTAAGGTTGCGGTTTTGAAATCTGATATTTTAAGATCGCTTCTTTATTAAGGAGTTTATCATGAAGACCCTTACG